>CANGMH010000096.1 GCA_947454005.1 Verrucomicrobiota bacterium | reverse complement strand
CGCCACTCGGGATAGACCCAGCGCGTGCGCCCGGTGAACTCGTCGCCGTCCCCCGGCTCCATCGCCGCTTGCTTGCCCGTCACCGACGACGGCTTCACTTCCCTCGCGTACAGCCCGCCGCCGCTCCGCACTTCCACCGCCTCGAAACCGGCCGGCTTCAGGTCCTCGACGAGCAGGTACTCGAGGTCGTTCTTGGCCTCGATGGTCAGGACGGTCTCGATCCGTTCGCCGCTGGCCACGGTGCCGCTGTCCTCCAACGGTTCGCGGTCGGACACCGTGCCGTTCAGCAGGGTCGCGCGCGGCACCAGCCTGAAGTGGCTGCGGCGTACGAACACCTCGTTGCCCGCGGGTGCCACCGGTTCTTCGGCGCTGGAGAAGGTCGCCTGCACCGCGAAGTAGACCGGGGCCGTGCCGCCGTGCCGCACGATGCGGATCTCGTTCGCGTCCCGCACCGACGCGGGGTCCACGGTGAAGACGCTCGGCGCCCGGACGATCTCCGCCGGCGTCACCTTCCGGCGGGCCAGCGAGCGGCCGTTCACCACGATCTCGTAGTCGAGCTCCGACCTGAGCTCGCCGGTCGCGCGCAGGTGGTCGTCGAGCGCGAGGAGGGTGATGGCGGTGTCGCGGGTGTTGCTCCATCGCGCGCCGCGGCGGTTCTTGAGCAACCAGTCCGCCGCGGGCTCGACCAGCGGGTTCTTGGGATCGATGGCGAGCAACGCTCGCAGGGCGAAGGCCGTCGTCTCCACGCCGCTCTCGCTCCAGCGGCGCCAGCCGCCGGCCTCGCCCCAGTGCGCGGTGGCGGAGGGCGTGGACGGTCGCTGGGTGGAGGTCGAAGTCCGGATGAGGACCGACGTGTCGGGCTGGTCGTCGCGGATGACGCCGTTGCTCAGCGCGCGGACGAGGGCGGCGGCCTTCTCCTTGTCGCCGAGCTGGTGCGCGGCGAGGGCGAAGAGCGACCGCGTGTAGGCGTCGAGCCGGTCGCGCTTCTCCCAGAGATTCCTGATGGCTTTGTCGCGGGCCCCGGCGACGGACGCCGCCTTCGATCCGGCGTCCGTCGCGGCGAGCGCGTGGAGCATCCAGGCCTGGAGCGCCGGGTCTTCCTCCGCTTCGACCAGATGGCGGTCCAGCCACACGCGGGCGCTGCGAAGACGGCCGTCGTCCAGCTTCACCCCGGCCTGCCGGGCGAGGTCGAGGCCCCAGACGACGTAGGCGGTCATCCACGCGTCGCTCTCGCCTCCTTGCCACCAGCCCCAGCCTCCGTCGTCGTGCTGGAAGCCGGCCAACCGGTCGAGCCCGGCGGCGATCATCGCGTCGAGCTGGTTGAGGTCCTTCTTGCCGCCGGGAGGTGCGACCGCGGCGGCGTTCGTCGCGATCCCTCCGAAGGTCCGCGCCATCGCCGTCTCCGCGTCGATGCCGAGCGATCGCAGCGTCCGGCGGACGATGGCCGCGGGCACGAAGCGGCTGAGCGTCTGCTCGGTGCAGCCGTACGGATAGTCGGCGAGGTAGGGCAGGGCGTCGAGCATCGTGACCGCGAGGCTGGGCGTGACCGACACCGTGAGCCGCGTCGAACCGGGCTTCCGCGCAGGGAGGTCGAGCGTCACCACCACGTCGCCGCTCGTGGCCTTGCCCGACTTCGCCAAGAATTTCTCGATGCCGTGCTCTTCGACCGGCAGCACGCGTTCCATGGCATCCGAGAGCGTTCCGGAGCGGGCGGTCACGACGAACCGGGCGTCGCCGGGGACGACGGCCTCGACCGACCAATCCGCCCGTGCCTGTTTGTGGGGGGCGACGCGCACATGGCGCACGATCGTCCCGGGAGCGCCGCCGTCGACCCAGCGCACGGCGGGACCCGTGCCGATGTCGAGGCCCACCTCGGCCTCGATGGGGGCGGCGGTGTCGTTGTCGATGAGCGCCGACACCACGGCGCGGTCGCCGGCGACGAGGAAGCGCGGCGTCTGCAACCGCACCATCAGCGGCTGCTTCGTGCGGGTGTCCGTCGTCGTCCAGCCGACCTGGTTGCCGGTCGTCGCCGCGCGGGCCGTGGCCTTCCAGCGGGTGAGCGACTCGGGATACTTGACGGTGACGCGGGCGGTGCCGTCCGCGCCGGTCTTCACGTCGGGTTGCCAGAACGCCGTCGCGCGGAAATCGGAGCGGACGACCACGGCGGGTCCGGACGAGGTCGGTGACGACCCACCGTTGAGGATCGGTCTCCCCATGGTCATCGCGCCCAAGGCATCGGGCATCGCGGCGCCCGACATCGCAAGGTCGGTGGACTTGCTCGCCATCGCTCTGGCGGATCCTGCGGCACCGGCGACGAGTCCGTACCGCATGGCCAGAACCGGATTCGACCGGAAGTCGTCGAATCTCGTCCTCGGGCGCTCTTCTCGCGACGCGTCGCCGTCCCGAAAGCCGGTGTCCGCCGCGCCGGGCAGCGCCTCCTCCGGTTCCGGTGAGCGATCGTCGCGCAGCGTGCCGTCGCGCGATCTCACGAGCCGGAGGAACTGGCGCTGGTTGAAGGAGCTCTCCGAACGCATCTGATGCCCCCGCTTGTCGCCGAAGAAGAACTGTCGCGGATCCCCCGCGGGGTCCGCCTGGATATAGAAGACGCTCTCGTCCACCAGCGACATCGCGATCTCGGCGCTGACCGGCCGACCTGCGTGGTCGCGGGTCGTGACGGTGAACGATCCGTCGTCGCGGGGAAGATGGTCGGCGCGATCGGGTGTCACCTCGACCGATAGGAAGTTCTTCGTCGGCGGCACGACGATCTCTTTCTCGTCCATGAAGACCTGGCGGTCCTGCACCATCATCGCGCCGAGATAGGCATCGGGCACGTGGCGTTCGGTGACGGGCAGCTCCAGCAGTTTGGTCGTGCCGGCGAGATGGACGGCCTGGAACGAATCCAGTCCGCCGGCCTCGACGGTGAAGAGCACCCAGCGGTCGGCGGCGGGCCCGACGACCATCACCGGCGCGGTCTGGCCCGCGCGGAAGGTGTCGGCGTCGACGATCAGCTCGAGACCGCCGGTGCGGTAGCCGAGGTCGGTCGTCCGCGCGGTCGTGACCCAGACCGTGCACACGGCGGTGACCGGCGGCTCGCCCAGCTGCGCTGCCGTCCCGCCCCCGCTGGAGCGTGGAGTCGCCGATGGTGCAACGGTGGCGCGCCCCGGTTCGCCCGGGCTCGACCATACGAAGCGATAGTAGCCCTCGCGCTCGGTGGTGAAGGCCAGTTCGCCCCGGCCTTCCGCGTCGAGCCGGACCGTGTGGGTGGAGACGTCGTCCTGCTGGAAACCCGCCGACTTCAGCCTCCAATCCTTCATGCCGGGTTCCGGCTTCGGCGGCCAGACGGGCGATCGCTCGCGAGCGGCCTTGAGCGCATCGCCCTTGACCTCGCGGCCGAAGCTGTCGAGCCACACTTCCCACCAACGGTCGCGGGTGACCTTCACCGTGCCGGTGGTGACGACCGGGTGGCCGTTGGCGTCCTTGGCGGTGAAGGCGACGCGCAGCTTGTCGCCCGGCCTTGGCAGGTTGTTCGCCGGACGCGCGGCCACGTTGTAGCGCTGGCGCGTCGCGCGCACGCTGCCGTCGGCCGCGACCTCGCGGCGCGCCGCATCGGTCACGCGCGCCTCGATCTGGAACTCGATGTCGCCGCCGTTCGCGTCGGTCTCCAGCACCAGGGTGGCCCGGCCCTCCGTGTCGGTCTTCAGCGCCTGCTGCTTCACCACCTGGCCGTGCGAGAACGATTGCGGCAGGAAACCGCCATGGCGCTGGCGGCCGTCCGGTAAGTACGTCCCGCTGCCGAGCGGCTCATAAAGCCAAGGGAACTCGCGCGATGCCGGCCCCGGCCACGCGAAGCCGCCTTGCTTCACGACGACCTCCACCTCGGCTTCCGCCACCGGACCACCGGAATAGTAGGCGGCCTGGACGACGATCTCGACGCGGTCGCCGAGCCGGAACGACTTCTTGCGCTTGCCGCCGCCGGGCGCGTCCTCCTCGGGTGTGAGCACCTTCACCTCGAACTCGGGCAGCTTGTATTCTTCCACGCGGAACAAGGTCGCCTCGCCGACCGGCCGCTCGTGCTTCGCGTCGTCCCAGAACCGCACCCGATGCTCGCCGAGCGCCTGCTTCTCGCCGAGCATCACGGTGCCCCAGGCCGAACCGAACGCGTTCAAGGTCGCGACTCCGTTGGTCGACACCGTGCCTTGCGGGCCGGTGATCGCGTAGTACAGGGACATTCCGGCGGGCGTGGTGTGGACACCGGCGACGGAACGCCGGGCGGTGAGCTTCCACTGCGCGAGCTCACCGGGCCGGTACGCCGGCCGATCGGTGAAGGCCTGGATCTTCCAGTCGTCCGCAGCGATGTTCCACGTGTCGACCCCGGTCATGACGAACGCTTGCCGTCCTCCTCCGCTCGCCGCCACGAACAGCTGGCCACCGCGTCCGGCCTGATCGAAGCGGGCGATGCCGCCGGCGTCGGTCCGCTTCTCCTGGACCTCGACGTGCAGACGGTTCGAGCGCTCATCGTACCAACCGTGCGCGAGCTTCACGGCCGCCTCCCCGATGGGTTTGCCGCTCAGCGCGTCCACGAACCACGCCAGCGTCGTCTTGCCGCTGGTCTTGAGCACGAGCGTCGCGTCGGACACGAGCAGGAGCTCGCGCGCGGTCGGTCCGCCGGCCTTCGCCTCCAACAGATACGCGCCGGTCGCGAGCTTGTTGGTCAGGGTGATCGTCCGGTTGCCGGGCAGGTGCTCGCCGGTGTCGCCGGTCTCGGCGGTCCAGCTCGATATCGGCTTCGCGCCGCCGGGCGGGAGGGTCTGCAGCCACTCGCCCGGGTTCCGGTCCGGACCGGTCAACTTGACGTCGCGCGCCAGATCGACCGGCGTGAGCGTGAAGCCGATGGTCTTCACGTTGCGCCATGTCGCGGTGAACTGCGCCTCGGATCCCGGCAAGAAGACGCCTTGCACGCCGACGCCGAGCTGCGGCGCCGTGATGGACTCGGCCTGCTGTCTCGCCATCGTCCAGTAGCGCGTCTCGCCTTGCTTGAACTCGGCGACGATCCGCCTGTAAACGGCCAGCGCGCGGACAAGATCCGGTGCCCGTTCCCAGCGGCCTTCCCCGAGGACGCGGAGCTTGCCGGAGGTGGCGAGCCAGTTCGCGTAGCGGAAGAGCGCGTCGTCGTACCACGCCGTCGTCTTGCCCGGTTGGATCGCGGCCTGGAGATCCTCCTCGACCTGCGACAATCCGCGCTCGGCGAGCCCTTGGTCGATCGCGGTGGCCGCGCGGAGGAAACGGGCGTGGGCGATGTCGTCCGGATCCCGGGCGATGGCCACGGCGTTGTCGAGCACGCCGACGGGGATCTCGTTCCAGAAACCTAAGAATCCGCGGCCCAGATGCGCCGGTCGGTGCCACTTCCACACCATCGCGAGATAGCGGGTGCGCGCGAGATCGATGTCCTTCCGGCCCGCCCACCAATCGAGCGCGAGACCGTAGCGGGAATGGACCTCGGCGCGGTCGCCTCCGGTGAAGGACCGGAGATCGCCGAGCGCTTCGTTCGCCTCGGCCCAGACGAGGTCGCGGTCGGCCGCCGGTGATTCCTTGGGGGCCAGGCCTTCCAGCACCCGCGCGGCTTCTTGGATCGGCGAGCCGTCGGTCCCCGGCGCGGTCGCCGACGCGCGCCAACGGGTGTCGGCCAGTCGGAAGGCCAGCCAGCGGACATCGCCCTTCGCCGACGAGTTGGTCCCGACGCGGAGATAGGCCTCATGCGCCTTGGCGTAGGATCCTTCGGCGAAGAGCGTCTCGGCGTCGCGGCGGACGGCGGAGAGATCGGCGGCGAGCAGCGGAAGCACCGCGAAGAGGCAGAAGAGTCGGAGAAGCGGGTTCATGGCGGTCGGGCGTTGCGAGCGGGAGGAATCAGGCAGGTCGGCCGGCCGATGCAAGCGGCCAACCAGCACAACGTCCGGGAGCGGGATCCCTTGGGTCCGGGATGGTCCCGTGATCCTCGGAGGACCTCACCCATGTGTTGCCGTCGTCGCGTCGTCGGTCCGCTGCGGCCGTTGCGTCCGCCCGCGGGCCGCCTAGCTTCCCGGCAATGGCAAACGCGCCTGTCGAGATCAAGAACACCTGGGCCGTCGTCCAGGACCACACCCGGGTGTTCCAGGACCTCGTGTACGTCTATCCGGTCATATCGCGGCGGTCACGCGGTCTATCGGTCGGGGTGAACCTCAACCCGGACAAGCGGTGCAACTTCGATTGCGTGTATTGCGAGGTGGACCGCAAGACGCCGGGACGCGCCGCTTCCGTGGACCTCGGCCAGCTCCGCGCCGAGCTGACGTGGCTGCTCCGCTACGCGCTCGACGGCGGGCTGGCGACGCAGCCGAAGTTCGACCAGGTGCCGGAGCTGACGCGCGCGATCCGCGACATCGCCTTCAGCGGCGACGGCGAGCCGACCATGGTGCCGGATTTCGACGAGTGCGTCCGCGTCGTCGCGGAGGTGAAACACGAGCTGGGACTCGACGGCACCAAGTTGGTGCTGATCACCGATTCCGCCGGCCTCGACAAGGCGAGCGTGCGCCGCGGGCTGGAGCGGATGGATGCGTGCGAGGGCGAGATCTGGTGCAAGCTGGACGCGGGCACCGAGGCCTATTACCAGCTCGTGAACCGGTCGGCGGTGAAGTTCGAGCGCATCCTCAAGAACATCACCGGGACGGCGCGCACACGGCCGGTGGTCATCCAGAGCCTCTTCCTCCGCACCCACGGCGCGCCGATGCCGCCGGAAGAGCTCGCGGCGTATTGCGAGCGGTTGACGGCGATCCTCCGCGAGGGCGGGAAGATCCGCGAGGTCCACGCCTACACCGTCGCGCGCCCGACGCCGGAGAGCTGGGCCACCAAGCTGTCGAAGGACGAGCTGGAAGCCATCGCGACGACCATCCGCGCCCAAACGGGGCTGCCGGTGTCGACGTTCGACTGAGCCGGGAGGTCGTGGCCCGGGCGGGGACTTCATCCACCGCGTGGCTTTGAGGTCCGAGGCATCGGCGCAGCCTTGCATGCCGGAAGAGGTCGGATCGGTTTCCGGCCGGCCCCTTGCGTTGCCCTCCGCGGTCCGGATCCGGTAGCGTGGCGTCCAGATGAAGACGAAGCTGCCCGAAGGATTGACCCAAGACGTGCCGCAGACGCCGTGGGGCAAGGTCCTGCTCGCGACACCGGTGATCATGACCGTCATCGCCACGTTGCTCGCAGGCCTGGCGTCCAGCGAGATGACCCGCGCGCAATACGACCGGGCCTACGGCGCGCAGCTGCAATCGAAGGCAGGCGACCAGTGGGCCTATTTCCAGGCGAAGAAGATCCGGAGCGCGATGCAGCGGAATTCGTTCGAGGTGCTCGACGCGACCACCGAGATCCGCCCGCTCGAGGACCCTGCGTTGGCCAAGGTCGCCGTACCCGTGCCCCCGGTCCTCGACCCGGCGGTCGCCGCTGCGCTCCAAGCCATCGAGTCACAACGCCCCGAGACCGAGATCGCGGCGCTCTTGGCCCCGGTCGCCGTCCCCGCTCTGGTCACCGCGCTGCAGGCCTCCAAGGACGCGGCGCTCGCGTTCGACGCCGCCATGGCACCCGCCGCGCAAGCCTTCGAGCGCCTGGAGAAAGCGCTGCCGCCCCGGGACAGGGCCGCCGCGCGGGACCTCACCGCCGCGAAGATGCGCCACAACTCCGTCCGCTACGACAGCGAGGCCCGGTTGAACCAGACCGTCGCCAACCTCTACGAGCTCCAGGTCCGAAAGGCGAACGTCTCGGCCGAGCGCCATCATCGCCGGAGCGGCAAGTTCTTCTTCGGGATGCTGGCCGCGCAGGCCGCCGTCATCGTCTCCACCTTCGCGGTCGCGGCCCGGAAGCGGAACTTCCTCTGGTCCCTCGCGGCGGTCGCGGGCGGCGCGGCCATCGTCTTCGCCGTGTACGTCTACCTGCGCGTCTGACCGAAGTGCGCCCGGGGACTAGCGACGGTTGTTTCTGCGGTTGACACGCAAAAACGGGCTTCCCTACGGTGCCCTTCGACAGCCCGCACAAAATGGACACCGCGCATCGGCGTCCTCACAACGATCGTTTTATGAGCAAACCAGAATCCATCCGGACGGGGCAGCGCCCCCAGGCATTCACGTTGATCGAGCTTCTCGTGGTCATCGCGATCATCGCGATCTTGGCCGGCATGTTGTTGCCCGCGCTGAGCAAGGCGAAGGACAGGGCCCAGCTCACCCTCGACCTGGCCAACGTGAAGCAGATCCTGCTCGCGAACCACATGTACGCGTCGGACAACAACGACTACAACGCCCACCCGGGTTGGGGCGGCGACCTGACCGGTCCCGATTGCTGGGCCTACGCCACGCAGAACAAGAACCGCATCCCCGGCGGGCCCGCCACTCCCGGTTCGGCGGCCGGCGCGGACGAGAACTCCAAGCAGTTCAGCAACCAGGTCGCCTTTTTCAAGGTCGGCCAGCTCGGGCCGGCGCTCTCCACCTACAAGGTCTGCTGGTGCCCGAAGGATGTCGCGCTCCGCTACTCCAGCGCCGCGCAGAAGAAGGCTTGGCTGGGTCGCCCGGTGAAGGTCACGTCCTATTGCTGGACGGGCAACATCGGCGGCTACACCGGTTCCATCGGAACGGCCCCGGCGGACGGCAAGACCTACAAGATCACCGATTTCTTGCCCACCGATTGGCAGATGTGGGAGCAGAACGAGTCGGATCCGTTCTTCTTCAACGACGCCGGCAACAACCCCGAATCCATCGGCGAGACCCTCTCGATGCGCCACTCCGGCGTGCCGAACAGCATCGGTCTGCCTTTCGCCAGCGCCAAGAACCTCCCCGGCGGCGCGGTGGTCGGCCGCTTCGGTGGCAGCGCGGACTACGTGAAGTGGGTCAAGTGCTACAACTTGGTGAACAAGAAGGAGCCGGCGCCGAACGAGCTCCTCAACGGCCCTCGCTATCGCAAGTGATCCTCTCCATCCGAGCGATGTCTTCCAAAGTCTCCAGCGTGCTCGTGGCGGGGCTGGTCCTCGCGGCCACTGTCGGCGTGGTCGGTTGCAAGAAACCGCCCGCGGTGGATCCAGCGGCGATCAAGGCCGCTGAATCCTTGCCCGGTGCCGCGGAAGTGCGGGCAGCGGTCGAGAAGAAGGACTTCGAGGGCGCTTTGACCGCGATCTCGAAGGTCCGCGACCAGGTGGCCAACGACGAGCAGAACATCCAGTTCCTGCTCCTCGCCCGGCAGACCCGGGACCGGATCACCGAACTGGCCCCGGAGGACCCCAAGGCGATGGAGATCGTCGCGACGCTCCGCGCGCTGAGCACCGGCGGTCGCTGAAGACATCCGCCTCACGACATCGGGGACGGCATCCCCAAGACAGGAACGTCCGCCTTTCCGGCGGACGTTTTCTTTTGTGGACCCGTGGTCTGTGCTGCCGTTGCCGTGGCTCGGACCCAGAGTCTCGTCATCGATGGCCGACCCGCAGGCGTCGACCTGTTCCGATCTGCCTTTGAAGACCGAGCCTGGAATCCGTCCTGCGAACCCGGATTTTGCGGTTCAGCTCCATGAGCAGAGGCCGGTTCGTCAGAACTGCCTATCCGTCACCGCGCCTTCGCTGGCGCTGCTGACCAGGGCGGCGTACTTCGCGAGCACACCGCGGCGGTAGCTGGGCTTCGGCTGCTTCCACTTGCGCAGGCGGGCGTCGAGCTCCTTGGCACCGATGTCGAGCGTGATGGCGCGCTTCTCGGCGTCGATGACGATGGGGTCGCCGTTCTTGATCACCGCGATCGGGCCCCCGTCGAAGGCCTCGGGCGTCACGTGGCCGATGACGAACCCGTGCGAGCCGCCGCTGAAGCGTCCGTCGGTGATGAGCGCGACCTCCTTGCCCAGGCCCTTGCCCATGATGGCGCTGGTGGGCGAGAGCATCTCGCGCATGCCGGGGCCGCCCTTCGGGCCTTCGCCGCGGATGATGATGACGTGGCCGGCCTTCACCTTGCCGTTGAGGATGCCCTGCAAGGCGCTCTCTTCGTCCTCGAACACGATGGCTTTGCCGCTGAACTGGAGACCTTCCTTGCCGGAGATCTTGCCGACGGCGCCGCCGGGGCAGAGGTTGCCGCGGAAGACGACGAGGTGGCTGCTGGATTTGATCGGGTCGTCGATGCCGCGGACGATGTCCTGGCCCTTCGGGTACTTCGGCGCGTTCTTCAGGTTCTCGCGCATCGTCTTGCCGGTGACGGTCATCACGTCTCCGTGCAGGAGCCCCTCGTCGAGGAGCATCTTCATCAGCGGCACGGTGCCGCCGATCTCGACGAGGCGGGCCATGACGTACTTGCCCGACGGCTTGAGGTCGGCGAGCACGGGCACGCGTTTGCCGACGCGGGTCCAGTCGTCGATGGTGAGCTTCACTCCGGCGCTGTGGGCCATGCCGATGAGGTGGAGGACGGCGTTGGTGGAGCCGCCGAGGGCGATGACCAGCGTCATGGCGTTCTCGAAGGCCTCCTTGGTCATGATGTCGCGGGGCTTGATGCCGCGGCGGACGAGGTTGAGCACTGCGGCGCCGGCCTGCTCGCAGTCGAGCGTCTTCTCCTTGGAGACCGCGGCCTGGGCGGAGGAGTTCGGGAGGCTCATGCCGAGCGCCTCGATGGCGCTGGCCATGGTGTTGGCGGTGTACATGCCGCCGCAGGAGCCGGCGCCGGGGATGGCGACCTCGGCGACGCGCTCGACGTCCTCGGCGCTGCACTTGCCGGCGGCGTTCTTGCCGACGGCCTCGAAGATGTTCACGAGGTCGACGTCCTTGCCGTCGAGTTCACCGGGCAGGATCGTGCCGCCGTAGACGAAGAGCGACGGTCGGTTGAGCCGGCCCATGGCCATGATGCAGCCGGGCATGTTCTTGTCGCAGCCGCCGACGGCGACGAAGCCGTCGAAGCCCTGGCAGCCGACCACCGTCTCGATCGAGTCGGCGATGACCTCGCGGGACACGAGCGAGTACTTCATGCCCTCGGTGCCCATCGAGATGCCGTCGGAGATGGTGATGGTGTTGAAGACGACCGCCTTGCCGCCCGCCTCGTTGATGCCTTGGGCGACGCTCACCGCGAGCTGGTCGATGTGCATGTTGCACGGCGTGACCATGCTCCAGGTCGAGGCGACGCCGATCTGCGAGCGGCTGAAGTCCTCCTTCTTGAAGCCCGTGGCGTAGAGCATGCCGCGGCTCGGGGCGCGTTCGATGCCGTCCACGACGATGGACGAGAAAGCGCGTTCGGCGGCGGGGGCGGTCTTGGACTTGGCGGCGGTCTTGGCGGATTTGCTCATGGTGCGGGCCGAGTGTGCGCAAGGCGCGCCCGTGGCAAAGGCGAAAGTGCGGGGACGTCCCCGACGAACGTCCTTGTCGGTGACCGCATCCTGCGTCACCGCGCCGCCGGTCCGCTCTTCGGCCGGTCAGTCGGCCTTGACGACCGGCGCGGGGATGATCCGCCAGATCTTGCCGCGGCCCGGCGCTAGGGTGGTCGAGCCGTTGGTCAGCACGTAGATCTCGCCGTCGTCGTCCTCGCCGAACGCGGTCACGCAGCCGAAGAGCTTGCCCGGGCCGTCCACGCGCAGGGGTTCGACGCTCCAGCGGCCCTTGCCGTCGGACGGCCGCCGCGCGACGAAGAGGCGTCCCTGCGGCGTGCCCTGCGCGCCGGACCAATCGCCGTAGATGTAGTGGCCGGCGAGCTCCGGAAGCGCTTTGCCACGGTAGACGAAGCCGCCGGTCACGCTGTTGCCCAGCACCTCGGGGTCGCCCTTGAAGCCGCCCACGTTCTTGTAGGCCGCGATCGGATCGATCAACGGCTCGCCGCGCAGGCCCTTCTCCGCTTTCGGAGCGGTCGGCGCGAGCTCGGGATGCTCGCGGTCGAAGCCCTCGAACCCTTCGCGCAGAGGCCATCCGTAGTTGCCTCCTTTCACGATCACGTCGACCTCCTCCCAACGCATCTGGCCGACATCGGCGACATAGAGCTGGTGGGAACCACCGCGGTCGAAGGTCATCGCCCACGGGTTGCGCACGCCGTAGGCATAGATCTCGGGCAGGCCGTCCTTGCCGTCGGCGAAGGAGTTGTCCTCCGGGATGCGGTATGCGGTGCCGCGCGCGTCGTCGCGGGCGTCAACGTCGATGCGGAGGATCTTCGCGAGATGGGTGCGGAGGTTCTGGCCGTTGCCTTCCGGGGCGTGGCCGTTGCCGATGTCGCAGCCCTTCGGTCCGCCGCCGTCGCCGACCGAGATGTAGAGCAGGCCTTCGGGGCCGAAGGCGATCCGGCCGCCGTTGTGGTTGAAGTACGGTTTG
>CANGMH010000095.1 GCA_947454005.1 Verrucomicrobiota bacterium | reverse complement strand
GCCGCGCCGTGTCCAGCACGTCGCCGGGCCGCTCCCCGGTCGCGGTCCCGTCGGGGTCGTCGCGTTCCAGGGCCGTTTCAAGATTCCGCATCGTGAACGGCTTGGTGACGTAGCCGTCCATGCCCGCGGCGAGGCATCGTTCGCGGTCCCCCTTCAGCGCGTTGGCGGTCAGGGCGATGATGCGGACGCGCCGGGCCGGAAGCGGTCCGCGCGCCAGCTCACGGCGGCGGATCTCCCGGGTCGCCTCGAAGCCGTCCATCTCGGGCATCTGGCAGTCCATGAGGATGACGTCGTGGTCGAAACGCTGCCAGGCATCGACCGCTTCCAGGCCGTTGCCGGCGAAATCCGCGCGATGGCCCAGGCTCTCCAGCATGAGCATCACGAGACGCCGGTTGATGTCATGGTCCTCGGCGACGAGGATCCGGAGCGGACGGTCGAGGACCTTCGCCGGAGGGGCGGTCGCGGACACCGCGGCATCGGCGGGGGCGTCGGGACAGAATCTCTCGGCCCCGGCCGCCGGGGCCTCCCCGACCGCCAGTTCCAGCTCGACCCAAAACAGCGAGCCCTTGCCCGGAGCGCTCTCCATGCCGATGCGTCCGCCCATCAGGTCCACGATGCGTTTCGAGATGGCGAGGCCCAGTCCCGTGCCGCCGCGGCGACGCGAAGCGCTGCTCTCCACCTGGGTGAACGGCTGGAAGAGCCGGTCGATGTCCTCGGGCGCCATGCCGATGCCGGTGTCCTGCACCTCGAAGCGCAGGTGGACGCGGTCCGCCCCCTCCCTCCGTCCGTGCACGCGGACGACCACCCCGCCCCGGTCCGTGAACTTGATGGCGTTCCCGACGAGGTTCACCAGCACCTGGCGCAGGCGGCCGTCGTCGCCCTTCAGCGTGTCGGCGATGCCGGCCGCCACCTCGGTCGTCAGCGCGATGCCGCCGGTCTCGGCCCGGGGCCGGAGCAGGAGGACCACGTCCTCCACCAGCCGGCGGAGGCTGAACACCTCCTCCTCGAGCTGGAACCGTCCTCCCGCCTCGATCTTCGAGAAATCGAGGATGTCGTTGATGATCCCGATCAATGCCTCGCCGCTGCGCGCCACGGTGCGGGCGAACTCCTTCTGCTTGGCATCGAGCGGGGTCCCGAGGAGGAGGTTGGTCATGCCCAGCACGGCGTTCATCGGCGTGCGGATCTCGTGGCTCATCATGGCGAGGAAATCGCCCTTGGCGCGATTGGCGGCTTCGGCCGCATGACGGGCCTTGATCATGTCCGCCTCCACCTGCTTCTGGGCGGACACATCGATATAGGTGGCGAGGCTGGCCACCTTTTCCCCGTCCACCACGATGTGCTGCCCGAGCAGACGGACGTCGCGCAGGGTCCCGTCCTGCGCGCGGCGGACGGTCTCCAGGTCCAGCCGTTCCCCGGCCATGCCCAGGGCCGAGACCCGGGCGACCTCCGCCCGCATCTCCTCCGGCGCGACCAGGTCGTTGATCTTGCGGCCCACCGCTCCGGAGGATCCGTATCCGAACAGGTCGGTGAAGGCGTGGTTGATCCGCAGGACGTTGTCGTCGTTGTCCAGCACCGCCACGGCGACCGGGGATTGGTCCAGCAGCAGTTCCATGTAGGTCTTCTGCAGTTTGAGCTCCGCCTCCGCCCGCTTCCGCTCCGTGATGTCCGATGCCACGCCCAGGTAGCCGGTGATCCTGCCCTGCTCATCGGACAACGCGGTCACCGACAGCAGCACCGGGAACCGGCTGCCGTCCTTGCGGATGTAGGTCCACTCGCGCTCGTCCGGCCGGCCCGGTCCCGCCTTGGCCACGAACGTGGCGAATCCCGGTCCGATCGTGCGGCCCAGTTCCCGGGTGAGCTCGGCGGCGCGGGCGGCGACCTCGTCCGCATCATGGACGAACCCCGGGGTGACCTTGCCCACGACCTCCTCAGAGGTGTAGCCCAGCATGCGTTCGGCGGTCGAATTGAAGGTGTGGATGATCCCGTCCGGAGCGGCGGAGATGATGGCGTAGTTCGCCCCCTCGAGGATGGCGCGTTGCAACGTGCTCGTCTCGCGCAACGCCTCCTCCACCTCCCGGCGCGCGATGAACTGGCCGACCTGGTGCCCCACCGCCGCGATGGACCGCAGGAGCGCGCCGTCGGGCTCCTCGATGTCGTGGCTGAAGAACTCCGCCACGCCCCACACCTCGCCGCGCACCAGCACCGGGAACGCGAACGCCCCGTGCAATCCCACCTCGGCGGCGATGGAGCTGCGCGGACAAAGCGCCTCCTTCACGACGTCCGGGAACCACAGCGGTCCGCCGGTGGCCCAGACGCGGCCCGGCAAGGCCTCTCCGCGCGCGAACCCCATCGCCCGACTGGTGCTCACGAACCCATCGACGTCCACGGCGGCGGGATGCCAGACATCCACGAAGCGGAGGCGCTCGCCGGCGACGCGCCAGATCTGGCCCATCTGCCAGCCGAGCTGACCGCAGACGGCCTGGAGGACCTCCGGGAACGCCGTCGCGAGATTGTGCGAACCGGCCAGCGCCCGCGAGACCTCGAACTGGACGGCCAACCGCTGCTGGTCGGCCCGGCGCGCGGTGATGTCCGTCTCGATGGCCATGAAGTTGGTGAGGCGGCCCGAGTCGTCGTGGATGGGCTGCACCTCGATCGACAGCCAGTAGCTGCGCCCGTCCTTGCCGTAGTTGAGGATCTCCTCGCTGAAACCTTCGCCGAGGCGGAGCCGCTCGCCGATGCGCCGCGCCGTCGCGGGATCCGTGCCGCGGCCTTGCAGCACCGAACCCGGCTTCTTGCCCAGCATCTCCCCGAGCGTGTAGCCGGTCAGGCGGGTGAAGCCTTCGTTGACCCAGACCGTCGAGCCGAGCGCGTCGGTGAGCACCACGGCGTTGTCGGTGCGCGCCGCGATGAGCGCGAGGGTGCGGGTGTCCGCCTCCTGCCGGCGGAGGCGTTCGTTCGCGGCCCGCAGCTCGGCCCGCTGGGCGGTGAGCTTGGCGGCCAGCTTCTTCGCGTCGGCCAGGGCCAGCTTGCTCGCCTGGAAGACCTGGAGCATGTCCACCACCGGGTCATGGACGGCGAAGTCCTCGAACCCCAGGCCGCGCTGGGCGATCTCGGAGGAATCGGTGAACCACGGCGAACCGAGGAACAGCAGCGTGTCGTCCGCGGGGAGGAGGATGAACTCGCCGCGCAGCTGGAGCTTGGTCGCCCGGTGCTCCAACAGGAAGAAGCGGAGGCTGTTTTCCTGCACCCACTCCAGCGTCATCTCTCCTTCCGGCCGGATGGGGAGGAAGATACGGTCGAGATCCGCTCCGGGGCGGACGTCCGGGCAGATGCGGCGCAAGGTCGAGCCGGCCTGGATCAACCTCAGGTCCCGGTCCAGCGAGAGGTGGAACGGGAAGGCCGCGGCGAACTGCTCCGGCGGCAGACCGACGGTCGGCGGCGCTGTACGGCCCGCGGGGCTCATGCGGCCGGGGCGGATGTCCAGGTCACGTCGAAGACGTCGTGGTCCGCGCCCGCGGCCTTGGCCTCGGCGAGCCTGACCGTGACCGGCGTCCCGAACATCTTGCCCAGTCCCTGCATCAGCCCGACCACGAAGGGCGCGAGCCCGACCCGGTGCGAGAAATAATGGAGCCTCAGGGACCGGTCGGTGAAGTCGCTGCACTCGAACCGCGGCGGGCGCAGTTTCGGGAAGATCATCGCGACCCTCGAATGGAAGTTCGGCAGGTTCTTGAGGAACTCGGGCAAGGTCTTGCCGGCCGCGATCATGAGGCCGCCGTAGCCTTCCTGTGCCGTGTGCAGCACCCAGTGCTCGCCGAAGCCGATGAGGATCTGTTCCGCCGGCACGCCGAGCACCTCGCTCGCGGCGCCGACGAGGTCGTAGGTGACGTCGTCCGAGTAGCTCTCGTTGCTCATGAAGACGTCCACGTCCACGCCGGCCTTGGCCTTGATCCGTTCCCAGACCGGTTCGCCATGGTGCATGACCACCATCTCCTCCACCGCCTTGTTCACCATTCCATACATAGATGTCCTTTTGGTTCCGCGGATGTTGAGGCGTCGGTCGCCGGGGAGCAATGGCGCCCGGAGACCGGGTCCGGCGGCTTGGAAACCGGAGGTGTCCCCGGGTCGGGTTTCCGCGGGGAGCGTGCCAGCACCCAGTCGTGATCGTCCAGCATCTGCCGGGCCTTCGCGTCCCAGGCGAAGTTCGCGCCCGCGCGCGCGGCGCCGACGAAGGACGCCGCAAGAGACCGCCAGCAGGATCATCAGCGCCGCCGCCGCCACGGCACCGAGATAGGACAAGGTGTCGCGCTTCTCCGTCCGAGGGCAGAAGGCGAAGGCCAGCAGCGGGATAGCGCAGAGGTAGGCCCACATCCACAGGGGGTTCTGGGGCTCGAACCAACCGTGCGCCTGCGGCGAAATCCGAGGAAGCGCATACCGCAGGCACACCAGCGCCTGCAGGATGCCCGAGCGCGCCAAGTTCCGAAGGACCTGGCGATGGTCCGTGGCGTCCAGGAGAGCACGAAGGGCGCCCGGAAAAACAAACGCGGCCGAGGTGAACTGGGCGCTCAGCCCGACAGTTCAGCCATCGCGGGATATCCCGAGAGAACGACGAGGATCTCGAGGATCTCCTTCACGGCGACGGACCGGGATCAGTCGAGCTTGCCGGCCTTGCGCCAGCGCCAGAGCGTGGAGGTGTTGATGCCGAGCTGGCCGGCGACCCAGCTGAAGTTGTCGTCGCTCTCGGCCAGCAGCTTCTTCGCCAGCGCCAGCTTCTGCTTGGTGTTGGGCAGCGAGGACCCAAGGCTCACCGGGGCCGCCGGGGCGCCCGGGGATGCTCCGCCGGCCAGGGACGCCGCGAGTTGCGGGCCCTGCGGCAAGGCGACCGCCCTCGACTGCCGGTTCTCGGGCATGTCCCACCACGGCGCGCGCAGGATCGGTCCGTCGAACAGCAGGACCGTGCGGTCGATGGCGCTCTTCAGCTCGCGGACGTTCCCCGGCCACGTGTATTGGTGGAAACGGGCGATGAGCGCCGGTTCGAGCGTCTCGAAGTTCTTGCCGAAGCGCTCGTTGGCCATCTTCAGGAACGCCATCGCAAGCTCGGCGATGTCCTCCGGCCGCGCGCGCAAAGGCGGCACCTGCAGGGCCAGCTCGGCGAGCCGGTAGAAGAGGTCCGCGCGGAAGCGGCCCTCGGCGATCTCGTTGTCGAGGTTGCGGTTGGTCGCCGAGACGACCCGGACCTTCACCCGGTACTCGGCTTCGCCGCCGACGCGGCGTGCCTTGCGGGTCTCCAGGAAGCGCAGGAGCTTCGGCTGCACCCCGATCTCCATCTCCCCGATCTCGTCGAGGAAAAGCGTGCCGCCGTCGGCCTGTTCCACCAGCCCGGGCCGCGACCTGAGCGCGCCGGTGAACGCGCCCTTCTCCACGCCGAACAGCTCGGCCTCGAGGAGGTTCTTCGGGATCGCCGCGCAGTTCAGCGCGATGAACGGTCCCGACTTCCCGGATTTGTGCAATGCCGAGGCGACGCGTTCTTTTCCCACGCCGGATTCGCCGTTGATGAGCACGCAGACGTCGGTCGGCCCGAGCCGGTCGATGGTCTGCTTCAGGCGTTGGATCGCGTCGGAGCGCCCGAGCAGCACGTCGTCGCCGCTCAACGGCCGGCCGCCATAGAGCTGGATCCAGACCTTCTGGTCCTCGACCACGGACAGCATCGCCTGCCTCCATCGACTCTCGGGGTCCTCCATCGAGAGCACATCGTGCGCCCCGTCGCGCATGCTGCGTGCCACGTCATGGGTGGTGGGCTTCTCGAGCCACACGATGTAGGGGCGGTTCGCGCGCGCGAACCGGACGCGGAGCCTCGACCAAGACTTCGAGTCGATGGCCTGCAAGGGCACCAGATACACCATCTGCCTCGTGGCGTGGGTGAGTTCCGTGACGTCGAAGTCGGAGAAGGTCCGGTACGGCAGACCGAGGCGCTTGAGTAAGCCGGCCGGCACGTAGTCGAACTCAGAAGGGTGGAGGATCGTGGTCATGCACCTGCAATGCGATGGTGTTGCGCTTTCGGTCGGAGTGCAATCAAAAGCCGCAGGAGACGACGGGCGGCACCTCCAGATGCCTCGGAATAGGGCCATTCACGGCGGTCGGTCACCACGTCCATCCGCTGGCATGCTCCCTGCGTCACCACCTTTGCCAGACTGAGGTAGTTTGGAATCTCCATCCATTGCGCAGATACTCAGAAAACACAAAACAGATGAATGCAAAAGCCCTCATGAGGGGAGCGCTTCAAATCGTCGGACTAGCAATAGGACTGACGAACCTGAAGGCGTTGCCACCCTCGCTGACCGGTGATCCCAATGTGGATTTCAGTAAGCCGAATTACGCTTACAGTCCCCTGCTCGAAAAGTTCAAGGACTCGCTCCCCACTTGGACGAGCGTCAACAATCTGGGGCAGACGATCCCGGTGGCGATACCGGACACCACGAGCTTCCCGGGTGATGATTACTATGAAATCGCCCTCGTTCAATACCGGGAACAGATGCACTCGGATCTGCCGCCGGTCCTGATTCCCACCGGAAGCACGCTGGGCAAGCGCGATCCAAACGCGACCGGAGGCACCCTCCTTCGTGGCTACGTCCAGGAAGTGAACGGAGTCCCGGTGACCGAACCGCATCAGATGGGCCCGTGGATCAATGCGCAGTCGGGTCGTCCGGTGCGTGTGAAGTTCACCAATCGCCTACCGACCGGAGCGCAGGGCGACCTCTTCCTGCCGGTGGACACCACCATCATGGGTGCCGGTAAGGCCGCCGATGGGACGATGTTCACCCAGAATCGTGGATCGATCCACTTGCATGGTGGTTTGCCGGCTTGGACCTCGGACGGCACCCCGCATCAATGGATCACCCCCGCCGGTGAGAACACGACCAACAAGAAGGGCGTGAACGCCGTGGGAGCCTCCGACATGGATGTGCCCGCGGAAGGTTCCATGACCTTCTTCTGGCCGAATGGACACAGTGGTCGGATGCTCTGGTACCATGACCACAGCTACGGCATGACGCGCTTGAACGTCTATGCCGGTGAAGTGGCTGGTTACCTGGTGCAGGATCCGGATGAACGCGCACTCACCCCCGGGATGCCTGAGATCCCGCTGGTGATCCAGGACAAGACGTTCGTGCCGGACCAACCCACGCTAGATGCCAAGGATCCGCTCTGGAACACCACCAAGTGGGGTGGCCTCGGCAATCTGTGGTTCCCGCACGTGTACATGCCCAACCAGGATCCCACCGCCGACACCGGCGCACTGGATTGGGGCCGCTGGGACTACGGTCCCTGGTTCTGGCCCCCCTGGAATGTCACCCCTGGCACCCTGCTCCCCACTGTGAGTGCCGTGCCCGAGAGCTATCATGACACCCCGGTCGTCAACGGCACCGCCTATCCCTACATCGAAGTCGACCCGACCGAGGTGCGGCTCCACATCCTGAATGCGGCCAACGAGCGCTTCTGGAATCTCCAATGGTACGTCGCCGATCCCGCCGCTCGCACGAACCCCGGCAATAATAAGACTTACAACAACACCGAAGTTCGCATGATTCCTGCGAACCCGGACCCTTCATTGCCCGACTACTTCCCCCTCATGGCGGGCGACGACCGCCGTGGTGGTGTGCCTGATCCGTTGTTGGCGGGCCCGGCCTGGTTGCAGATCGGCAATGACGGTGGTGTCCTGCCCAATCCCGCGGTCATCAAGAACGTCCCGATCGGATACAGCTACAACCGCCGCACGGTGGTGGTGCTCAATGTACAAGAGCGTGCTCTCTGGCTTGGACCTGCAGAACGCGCCGATGTGGTGGTGGACTTCACCCCCTACGCTGGCCAGACGCTGATCCTCTACAACGACTCCGGCGCTCCTGTCCCGGCCTTTGACCCCCGTAACGATCATTACACGGACAACGACGATATGACCGACTCCGGCGGCTCTCCGACGACCTTGGCGGGCATGGGCCCGAACACCCGCACCATCCTCCAGGTCCGCGTTCGCGGCACCGCGGTCGGCACTCCGAGCTCCGCCCCGGGTGTCGCCGGGACGCTGCCGGTCAACTGGATCAACCCGGCCACATCGAACCGTCTGGCTGCGGCCCTGCCGGCCTACTACAAGAAGAACCAGAGCGTGCCGGTCGTTCCGGAGCCTTGGTATGACTCGGTGGGCTACGACTACAACGGGAGGCCGACCGGTACCGGTGCGACCGACAACCACGCCCCGCTCAAGATCGCGCACATCAACGACACCAGCATCACCTACACTCCGTACGGCTCCACCACCCCGGTGACGATGCCGTTCCTGTACAAGGCGATCCATGAGCTGTTCAACTCGGACGGCCGCATGAACGCCGTCCTGGGCACGGAGCTCCCGTTCACCTCGGCCTACATCCAGACCACCTTGCCCCTGGCCTACGTGGATCCTGCGACCGAGGTGCTGCAACCGGGTGAAACCCAGTTCTGGTGGATAACCCACAACGGCGTGGACACCCACTCGGTGCACTTCCACCTCGTCGAGCTGCAGGTGATCAACCGCGTCGGCTGGGATGGTGCGACCTACAACACCCAACCGGTGGACGACAATGAGCAGGGTTGGAAAGATTCGGTGAAGATGAACCCCTTGGAGAACATCCTTGTGGCCGTCCGCGCCAAGACTCCGCTCGTGCCGTTCGGCGTGCCTGATGCCATCCGTCCGCTGGACGTGACCCGGCCGCTGGGCTCGACCAACAACTTCTCGGGCATCGATCCCCTCACCGGCCAACCGCTGCCGGTCGTCAATGAGATCGTGAACAACAAATGGGAATTCATGTGGCACTGCCATCTTCTCGGCCACGAAGAGAACGACATGATGCGCCCCATCCAGTTCCGGTTCAATGCCCAGAAACCTTCTGCGGCGACGGGGCTGGCCACGGCCGTCGACCCCGCTGGTTTGCAGCTGAACTGGGTCGATCCGACTCCGGCCAGTCGCGTCAGCACCTGGGGCAATCCGCAAAACGAGATCGGTTACAAGATCCAACGGGCTCCGCTCAACACCGCGAACCAACCGGGAACCTTCGCGGTGATCGCGACCGTTCCGGCCAATCGCACCAACTTTGTCGACACGACCCTCACCGGGACGGCAGCCTACAAGGTGACTGCCTACAATGCGGCAGGGTCTCAAGACAGCGCGGTCCTCATCTATGTCTCCGCGCCGCCCACCACTCCCTCTGGCTTGGCTGCCGTCCTCAGTTCCAACGTGACGAGCAGTACGAGGATTATCCTCCAGCCTCCGTACATCGTCACGACTTACACGACCAATCCGGCGGTGACCTTGAACTGGACGGACACTTCGGCCTCCTTGACCGCGCAGTTCGTTATCGAGCGATCGGCCAACGCCTTCGCTGCGGGTGGCCCCATCACCACGGTGGCGACGGTCAACAAACCGGCGCTCACCTACAAGGACACCACCGTTGTCGCGGGCAACGTGTACTCCTACCGCGTATCGGCCAAGAACGGCGCTGGAACCAGCACGCCCAGCACTGTTGCGACCGTGAGTCTGTTGCTGCCAGCGGCTCCAGGCAGCCTCGCGGCCAACTTCCCCACCGGAGTGGTGACCTCGTCGGCCACTGTGACCCTCAGTTGGGTCAACACGGCAGCGAACGCGGACTCGCTGCTGCTCGAGCGCGCCACGGATAGTTTGTTCACCGCCAACCTGTTCCAGGTGCCGTTGGCCAACAGCGCCACCACCTACTCCGACACCACGGCCCTGGTGGGCGTCACCTACTACTACCGGGTCGCCGCAGTGAACAACATCCTAGGCCGGAGCAACTCGGGCACGGTATCGGGTTTTGTGGTCAGCTTGCTTCCGCCCACCACGCCGACCGGCCTGGCCGCCTTGGTGTACGTCAGCCAAGTGACAGCGAGCACGGCAAACACCGCGGCAAAGGTCGAGCTTACCTGGACCAACGGGTTGGCAGGCCAAACCGGGTTGGCGCTCCAACGGGCCACGGACGCCGCCTTCACGGCCAACGTGACCACGTTCAATCCGACGAGTTCGGCGACCAGCTTCACCGACTCCCCGGTGACCGCTGGCACGACCTACTACTACAGGATCCAGGCCTCCAATGCGGCTGGATCTTCCGCCAACAGCACCGCAATCACGGTTGCAGTGCCCTCGGCCAACGCCCCGGCCACCTTCACGGCAACCGCGGGAACCGGAACCGGTCTCTTGGCCTCGGTGAACCTCGTTTGGACCATCAGCGCGGCCCCGACGGCGAATTGGACCCTCCAGCGGTCCACGGATCCCACGTTCCAAACGGGCGTGACGACTCATCCGACGACCGGTGTGCTCGGAAATCCGATCGCGATCAACAGCCGGAACACGACTGAAGGCGTTCTCAATACAATCGCCTCAAAGACGACCTACTACTTCCGAATCCGGGCGAACTACTCCAACGGAACCAGTTCCGCGTGGCTGAAGTCCAACCCCGTCTCCGTGACGACCAACTGATCGTCAGCTAGACTTCTTCAAGCGCCCGCCCCGGTTCCGGGGCGGGCGCCTTCACAACCGCTCTCGCCGAACGTCTTGACCTCCACCCGCCGCACTCTTAAGCCGCCCTTCACAGATGGAAATTCCCTTCAGGGAAGACGAGTGATACAAATGAGAATCAACCCGCTTATCGTAGCCCTTTTCCTTTGTGGAGGCGCTCCTAATGCTTCGCTCCAAGGCGGGGCGACCAACACCGCCCCCTCGAAGGTCCCGGTCCCGCTCACCAGCCCTTTGGTTGAGGATCCCGCGATACGGGACAACGATATCAGCTACGCGATCGGCGTGGACATCGCACGGCATTTTCGGACGATGGGCATCAATGTGATCGAATCGGAGGTCCGCCAGGGGTTGAGCGATGGGCTCGCTGGAAATCGATTGCGCATGTCGGAAAAAGAGGCAAAGGCGATGGTGATCCGGGTCCAGAATGACAATTTGAGACGGACAGCCGCCGCCAGGAGGAATCCCTCTGGACTCAACCAGGCTGACGCAGATCGCTTCCTTGAAGCGAACAAGACGCGTCCTGGTGTGGTGAGCCTGCCGAGTGGATTGCAGTACATGGTTCTGAAGAACGGGGGAGGTTCGCCCGTGGGAGCAGACAGCCAGGTTCTGGTGCACTTCCGGATCACGTACCTGAATGGAACGGAGTTCTCGGCTTCGGAGCCGGACAAGCCGGTCGCCGTCAGGGCTGGAGCGGCGCCGTTGAAGGCCTGGGCGCAGGCCCTCCCTCTGATGCAGAAGGGGGCGAAATGGCGCCTTTTCGTCCCTCCCGAGCTGGCCTACGGTCCGGCGGGATTTGGAAAGGAGATCGGACCGAACCTTGGACTCATCTACGACCTGGAACTGGTTGAACGCCTATGAAATTCTCGCTTTTTAGTTACCGCAAGAGATATCTCGGTATGGGATTTCTCTTGACCCTCCTAACCCGGGCATCGCTCTTGAGTGCACAGACCCCGGTGACGTTTGACCTCGATACCGGGACTCCCGCACTGCAGGTCCGCGCGGCCTTGTCGCAATCGAATCCCACGTTCCAGTCCGTGGGGGACTTGAATGTGGCGTTGCTCGGGGTGATGGGATCGCTCTCGATCCAAACTGAGGCCACGTTCGCGGCCGCCGGGTTTCCGGCTCCTTCCAATTTGCCGGGGATCGGAGGAAACTTCATCTACGGGAGCGAACGAACCAATGTCCTGGAGCTTCGGTTTGATCGGCCGATTTCTCGGCTAGCGATCAGTTTCGCAACCCCTGACATCCAGGGGACCCGGGACGTGCCCACATCGGTCGCGCTCAATCCGGGCCTGGCCGATGGGATCGATGCATCGGTTTCCGGAGTCGCGACCAACGGCACCTACATGGACGCCGTCTATGCCGCTGGCGTGCTTACTTTGGATCCTGGGACGGTGTTCTGCTCGGCGCAGGTGCTCATCACGCCAGGCCAACCACTGAACACTCCCTACTTTCTGGTCGATTCGATCGAGGCCACCCCATCGAGTGACCCGCGGCGCCTCGTGGCAGGGATCGCGATCCCAGCATTCGCAGGTTCCGTGACTGGAGGAGGACTGCTACCTCCCGGAAGTCAGGTGACGCTCACCGCGAAACCGCAGAACGGCTACGGATTCAGCGGTTGGTCGGAAAATGGTGTCGCTCTGGGAACGAACGCAACCTTGTCCCTTCAATCCAAAAGTAATCGTTGGATCAACGCCAATTTTGCCACCATCAGCAAGATTGCCCTTTCTGCGTCTCCCGTTGGCGGAGGAACGGTGAAGGGGGCCGGAGACTATCTTGCGGGCGCCGTTGCGTCGGTCACGGCCATTCCGTCCACGGGGTATTCGTTCTCTTCCT
>CANGMH010000094.1 GCA_947454005.1 Verrucomicrobiota bacterium | reverse complement strand
GGCAGACCGCGCCTTCCATCGCCAGACCGAACAACAGCGCTCCGGCGACCGACACCGACATCGAGGCGACCAGCGCCGCATCTTTCCGCCCGAGCGGATGGCGGTAGGCGTACAGCGACGCGGAGATCATCCCGAGCGCGTAGGGGGTGATGATGAAAAGCCCCCAACCGTACGTTCGGAGAAGTTGGGTGCTCGCCAAGATCGATATCAGTGCCAGCCCGCCCGATGCCAAGGCCGCGGCGAACGCACATCCCCACCGGCTTCGCGGCAGCCATCGGTCGAGCTTGCCCGTGGGCCGGGGCGCGTCGGTGCCGGCCACGGCGACGGCGTCCTTCGATGGGATGCTGGCCAGGATCGCGAAGAAGACGAGCTTGACCCCGGGCACCAACGAGAGGACCGACCAGACGGGATGCAATCCGGCGTCACGGATCCGGCCGAGCGTCAGCATCAGCCCGAGCGCGAGCGTCGGCAGCGCGACAGCAGCCAGCCGCGGCCAATACGCTCCGGCAAGTTCCGGGTCGGTCAGGGGCCACGCCTCGAAGAGGTACGCGTAGATCGTCCTCGCATCGAAGATGCTCCAGCCCTGCGAACCTGCCTGCCACGCCACCGCGCGGTCCACGTTGTACCGGACGAGGACGAGCGCGATGCACCAGGCGAGGAACGTCCTGCGCCCAAGCGGCCGCCTGTCGCTGAAGAAACGGCCCGGGCCCGAACCCAAGAACCGGGCGGTCCACGGCGATGCGGGCGAAGGCTTCACGGCAGTTCCAAGAACGTGGTGGCGGCAGGATGACGGCGGCGGATCCGCTTCCGGGGCACCGAGCAGACATCGCCGAGGCACTGCCGGTTGGCGGCGATCCAGCGGTACAGCGACCGGGCGAGGCCGTCGGGCCCTGGCAGGCCCGCGAGGACCGCGAACGGCCAGGCCCACCAGATCGTCCGGCCGATGGCGACCAAGGCTTCGACGCCGCCGAGCACCGGTCCTCCCGCGAGCAACAGCTTCATCTCGCCGGGGAGCTCGCCCGGCCGCAGGCCGAGCCGTCGGCGGGCCCATCCGGTCTGCAACTCGACCGGGATGAACCCGCGACGACGGAGCAGCGGTCCCCAGCGCCCGATGGCGGCGAGGCAGATCGGGCAGAAGCCGTCGTAGAGCACCCAACCGCGTGCCGGAACCGGGGGCTCCCCGGTCAGGGCGATGGTGTCGTCTTGCATAAGAAGGGGAGGGGGCCCGGGCTCAACCGCCGAGCCCGAGCAGTTTGCGGAGTTTCCCGCCCATCTTGGCGGCCTTCACCAGCGCGCTGGTCGGCCAGTCGCGGGCCTGCTCGTAGCAGCCGTGGGCGGTCTCGAAGAAGCCGTGGAGCTCGCGCAGGCGCTTCTCGCTGTGCTCGCTGGTCGCCTTGTCGTCGTGCGCCTCGGCGATGCACTCGCGGAGCACGGCGAGCGTGGGGTCGAGCTCGCGCTTCTTCCGCTCGTCCACGACCACGCGGAACATCTCCCACACGTCGGCCATCGTCTCGAAATGGTCGCGCCGGTCGCCGGCGAGGTGGACGAGCTTCACGATGCGCCAGCCCTGGAGCTCCTTGAGGCTGGTGCTGATGTTCGAGCGGGCGACGCCCAGCGTCTCTTGGATCTGCTCGGCGTTCAGCGGCCTGGGGCTGAGGTAGAGCAGCGCGTGGACCTGCGCCACGGTGCGGTTGATGCCCCAGCGCGCCCCCATCTCGCCCCAGTGGAGGATGAACTTTTGTTCGACGGGTGAAAGGTTGTTCATGTCCATTATTTCTGTCGTTACAGAAACACCGGACACAACGGATGTCAAACGACGACCGCCAGCGGACAGGCCCGGTGCCGGCCACCGGCGCGGCCGCGGGGAAGGGGAGGCGCTACCCTCCGACCGTCGCGCTTGCCGGGGCCTTCGTCCGTCTTGCACAGTCCGCCCATGAGATCCCTGTTCCCGTCGATCTTCGCCGCTTTGGCGGTCGCGCTGACCGTGCGCGCCGCGGAGCCCAACAACCGTCCCCACGCCCCGACCGCCGAGCCGGTGCCGGCGACGACCGCGCGGTCCCAGGCCGTCGCGGCGCCGGCCGCGGGCGAGCGGATCGTCTTCATCGGCA
This sequence comes from Verrucomicrobiota bacterium, assembly GCA_947454005.1. Taxonomy (GTDB): domain Bacteria; phylum Verrucomicrobiota; class Verrucomicrobiia; order Limisphaerales; family UBA9464; genus CAIVQB01. Next base: position 10,316 of record CANGMH010000094.1, on the reverse strand, counting down.
ACGGCCTCGCCGAGCGCGACGTCTACTACAGCCGGCTCGAGACCGAGCTGCACCTGCGCTTCCCGGAGCAGCGGCTCATCGTCCGCAACATGGGGCGCCCCGGCGACACCCCGGGGTTCCGGCCGCATCCGGCCCGCGTCTCGCAATGGGCCTTCCCCGGCGCGGCGCAGTTCCATCCCGAGCTCGACTCGCATTTCGGCAAGGGCTTCTTCCCCACGCCCGACCAGTGGCTCACCCATCTGAAGGCCGACACACTCGTCGCCTTCTTCGGCTACAACGAATCGTTCGACGGGCCGGCGCGGGTGGCGAATTTCCAGGCCGAGCTCGATGCCTTCGTCGTGCACACCCTGTCCAAGGCGTACAACGGCGCCGCGGCGCCGCGGCTCGTGCTGGTCTCGCCGCTCGCGTTCGAGGACCTCTCGGCGAAGCGAGACCTGCCCGACGGCAAGAAGGAGAACGCCAGCCTCGCGCTCTACGCCGAGGCGGTCCGCGTCGTCGCCAAGAAGCACGGGCTCACCTTCGTGGATTTCTTCGGTTTCTCGCGGGCGCGCTACGCCAAGAAGGGCCAGCCGGCACTCACCATCAACGGGTTCGCCCCGACCGAGGCCGGATACCAGGAGCTGGCGGCCGTGCTGGCCGACGGCGCCTTCGGCAAGACGCCCCGCAGATCGAAGACGGATCCCGCGCTGATGAACGCCGCGGTGAAGGAGAAGGACTACTTCTGGAACAACGACTACAACCTGGTGAACGGCGTCCACACGCACGGGCAGCGCTATGATCCGTTCGGTCCGCAGAACTATCCCGACGAGATCCTCAAGACCCGCCAGATGATGGCCATCCGCGACACGTTGGTGCACGACATCGCCGCCGGCCGGAGCACCAAGGTCGCGGTCGACGATTCGGAGACGCACCCGATCCCGGCGGTGCCGACCAACTTCAAGCGCCCTGTGGACTACGTGGACGGCGTGAAGGCCATCGAGAAGATGACCGTGATGCCCGGCTACAAGGTCGAGCTCTTCGCCTCCGAGAAGGAGTTCCCCGACCTCAAGAAGCCGGTCCAGATGTCCTTCGACGCCCGTGGGCGCCTCTGGGTCGCCACCACGCCGGCCTATCCCCACTACCAGCCGGGCGAATCCCGGCCCGACGACAAGATCCTGATCTTCGAGGACACCGACGGCGACGGCCGCGCGGACAAGCAGACGGTCTTCGCCGACCATCTCCATCTACCCATCGGCTTCGAGCTCGCGCCGGAAGGCGTCTACCTCTCGCAGGAGCCGAACCTCTGCCTGCTGGTGGACGACAACCACGACGACAAGGCCGACCGCATTGAGATCCTCATGCACGGGTTCGACACGCACGACACGCACCACGCGATCTCGGCCTACAGCGCCGATGCCTCGGGCGCGTTCTACCTGCTCGAAGGCCGCTTCCTCCACAGCCAAGTGGAGACGCCGTACGGTCCGCAGCGCTGCAACGACGGCGGTGCGTGGCGCTTCGATCCGAAGCGGTTCAAGCTCGAGCGCTACATCCAGTCGGACGTGAACAACCCGTGGGGAATCGCCTTCGACGACTGGGAACAGTGCGTCCTCTCCGATGCGTCCAGCGGCGAGAACTACTGGGCGCTGCCCATCTCGGCGAAGATGCCCTACGGCGTCGAGATCCAGCGGGCCGGCGACTACGTGCCGAAGCGCTCGCGTCCGACGTCGGGGTCGGAGTTCGTGTCGTCCCGCCATTTCCCGGACGACCGGCAGGGGCAGTTCATGACCTGCAACAGCATCGGCTTCCTCGGCCTCAGCTTCGCGGCGCCGCGCGATGACGGCTCCGGCTTCACCGGCAGCCTGGCCGGCGACCTGATCAGCTCGAGCGACCCGAACTTCCGCCCGGTCGACCTGGAGTTCGCGCCGGACGGCTCGCTCTATTTCGTCGATTGGCACAACGCGCTGATCGGCCACATGCAGCACAACGCGCGCGACCCGAACCGCGACCACGAGCACGGCCGCATCTACCGCGTCACCTATCCGTCCCGTCCGCTGGTGAAACCGGCCCAGGTCGCCGGGGCCGGCGTCGCCGCCCTGCTTGAGAACCTGAAGCTGCCGGAATACCGCACCCGCTACCGCACCCGCCGCGAGCTGCGCGCGCATCCGGCGTCCGAGGTCGTCCCGGCCGTGAAGGCGTGGGCCGCCAAGCTCGACAAATCGGATCCGCGCTATGAGCACCACCTTTGCGAGGCGCTCTGGGCCACCTGGGCGCAGAACAAGCCCGACACGGGCCTGCTCATCGCCTGCCTCAACGCGCGCTCGCCCCAGCCGCGCACGGTCGCCGCGCACGTCTTGCGCTACACCACGCACCAGGTCCCGAACGCCGTCTCGCTCCTCCGCCAGGCGGCCAACGACCCGAACGGACGCGTCCGCCTCGAGGCCATCGTCGCGGCCTCGTGGCTCGACAACATGGATGGCGCCAAGATCGTCCTCGATGCGCTGCGGCATCCGATGGACAAGTGGATGAGCCCGGTCACCAAGCAGATCCTCGAGACCACGCTCAAGGACGACGTCGCCGCCCTCGCGGCGGCCGAGCCGCAGACCATCGCGGCGAACCCCAACGCCCGCGACTACATCGCCGGCACCTTCAAGCTCGGTTCCGCGCCGCCCGCCGCGGACAAGCGCGACTACGGTCCGACCCGCCCGCTGGATTCCGCCGAGGCGAAGGTCTACGCGCTGGGCAAGGAGGTCTTCCATCGCGACGCGCATTGCGCCACCTGCCATCAGCCCGCCGGCACCGGCGTGCCCGGCATCTATCCGCCGCTCAACGTGCCCGGCAACCCGTGGCTGGCCGACGACGAGCGGTTGATCAAGGTCGTGCTCAAGGGGCTCTGGGGCCCGTTGGAGCTGGGCGGACAACGCCTCGGACCGGCCAACGGCGTGCCTCCGATGGTCGGATTCGCCGGCATGTTGACCGATGAGGAGGTCGCCGGGGTGATCAGCTACGTGCGCCAATCCTTCGGCAACAACCTGCCGTTCATCAAACCGGCCCAGGTCGCCAAGATCCGCGAGAAGACCAAGGCCCGGTCCGATTTCTACATGGTCGAGGAGATCATGAAGGAGCACCCGATCCCGGGTTGGGAGAAGTGGGGCAAGATGGCCCGTCCCGCCGGCGATATCTTCGAGTGAGCCGGGCGGGCCGCCGCCGGGTCGCGGGTACGACCCGGCGCGGCGGATCCGGCGGCGGAAGTAGCGCCGGGCCGGATCCTGCCTTGGCGCGGATCCGGGATCCGTAGCCGCTTCGGCAGGCGAGCGGTCGGGTTTGGCCGACGCCCTGCCGAGTGCAACTCGGCGAAACGGCAGGTTGCAAACCTGCGCTACGAGGGAGCCGAGCGGATCGCACCCGCCGGGCCGGGCGTCACTTGACACCCAGCTCGAAGGTGACCGCGGCACCCTTGCCGGCGGCGACCTCGATCTCCGCGGTGACCGTGCCGGCCTTCGCGTGGTTGGCCTCGAGCGTGTACTTCCCGGGAGGAAGGCCTTCGGGCAGCACGAACTCGCCCTTGGCGTCGGTCACGGCGAAGAACGGGTTCTCCAGCACGTGGACGTACGAGGCCATCCACGGATGGACGTTGCAGGCCAGCTTCACGCCGAGCTCGGGCTTGTCGAAGACCTTCTCGTTCACCTGGCCGGCGCTGGCCTGGGCGAAGTTGAAGCCTTTGTTGACCTTCGCCGTGGCGGCGACGTTGTGCATGAAGGGGTCGGAATTGCGGACCTTGAAGGTCTGCCCCGCCAGCACCGCGGACACGTACGGCTCGTACATGCAGCCGACCTGGTCGATGAGCTCCGGCTCCGACGCTTTGCCGGCGCCCGCCGGGGCGCTGACGATGCGGACCAAGGTGTAGCGGAGCCCGCCATCGGCCGCGGCGACGTAGTTGCGCGTCGTCGCCGGGGCGCCGGTGTGGGCCTTGCCGCAGTTCGCGTCGCTCTTCACGGCGCCGATCGATTTCTCGGCGGGCGGCGTCCCTTTGAGGACGACCTTGCCGTGGACCTTGCCGTCCGCGGTGGCCTTCACGTCGGGCGCGGCCACCGTCGCGGCGGCCGCGACAGCGGGCTTCGCCTCGGCCGGCTTGGCTTCGGGCGCCTTCTCCTCGGCCTTGGCGTGGCCTTCCGCGGCATGGGCCGCCGGGGCGGTGTGCGCGCCGGGCACGGACTTGTTCACGACGATGACGCGCGGTTCGTCCTGGAGGATCGGGCGAGGACGGGGCGCGGGTTGGTGCGCGGACTCCTTCGACGGAGCGGTGGCGGCGAAGTAGATGGTGGCGACGGCCGCGAGCAGGAGCAGGGCGGCGATCAGGACCAGCAGCGGATCGGAAGCCGCGGGTTTGGAGTCAGGCGATTTCGACATGGCGGGCGGGAGGATTGCCGTTGTCGTCGGACGCGCAAGCCTCGACTCGTCCGGCGGCCGCCGTCCGCCCCCGCTCAGCGGCCGAGCACCTCGCGCAGCGCGGCGAGACAGCGGTCGTTCTCCGCCGGCGTCCCGACCGAGATGCGGATCCAGCCGGGCAACCGGTAGCTGCCCATCGGCCGGGTGATGACACCGCGCTTCTGCAGCTCGGCGAAGACCCTTGCGCCGTCGCCGACCTCCACGAGCACGAAGTTCGCGTGCGACTCCACGAACTCCAGCCCGAGCCGCGCGAACTCCGATTGCAGGAGGTCGAGGCCCCGGCGGTTGTTCGCCCGGGTGCCTTCGAGGTGCGCGGTGTCGTCGAGCGCGGCCAGGGCGCCGGCCTGCGCGATCGAGTTGATGTTGAACGGCTGCCGCACCTTCTCCAGCGCGGCGACCATGTCCGGCGAACCGATGCCGTAGCCGAGGCGGAGTCCGGCGAGGCCGAAGATCTTGGAGAACGTCCGGAGCAGGACCAGGTTCGGCCGGACCCCGCCGCGGACGAGCGCGATGGAATCCAGCGGATCCGCGAGGAACTCCACGTAGGCCTCGTCCAGCGCGACGAGCACGTGCGGCGGGACCTCGGCGAGCAGGCGCGACAGGTCCTCGCGCGAGGTGAGGGTTCCGGTGGGGTTGTTCGGGTTGGCGAGGAAAAGGAGCTTGGTGCGCGGCGTCACCGCCCGGAGCAGGCCTTCGACGTCGGCGTGGAAGCCTTTGGCCGGGACGGTGACGAGCTTCGCCCCGAAGAGCGCCGCCACGATCGGGTACACGGCGAAGCAATGTTCCGAGACGAGGACCTCATCGCCGGCCCCGAGCAACGCGTGCCCGAGGAACTCGATGATCTCGTTGGAGCCGGAGCCGAGCACGAGGTTCGCCGGTTCGACGCCGAGCTTGGCGGCGAGCTTGCGCTTCAGGTGGAACGAGTTGCCGTCGGGATAAAGATGGAGGTTCTTCAGCACGTCCGCCATCGCGGCCAACGCCATCGGCGAAGGGCCGAGCGGGTTCTCGTTCGAGGCGAGCTTGATGATGTCGGCGGGCCGGAGGCCGTGCTCGCGGGCGACCTCGTCGATCGGTTTGCCGGGGACGTACACGGGCAGCGTGGCGAGCTGCGGGTTCAGGACGACGGGACTCATGGTCGGGAAAACATGCCGGATGGAGCGGGAAGGGTGAACGCAATTTCACCGGGCCACCACCACCCGGAGGAACCGCGGTCCGCCCGCTACCACGACGGCGGCCTCACGGCGAGCGGAGGCGATAGAAGCGGGCGGGATTTGCCACCCCCTCGGGATCGCTGAAGTAAGCCGAGCCGCCGGTGAGGGTGTTGGTGCCCACCGGGGTCCAGGCGGGCTTCCCCAGGTCCGTGCAGGCTTCCACCACGACGGTCTTGCCGCTAGCCCAGTGGATGGTGAAGCTGAACCGGCCTTCCCGCACCCCGAAGCTGGCATCGCTGGTCAGTGCCTGCGGGTTCCAGAGCGCGGTCGGGCGGCCGGCAAAAGTGGCCTCCCAGCCCAAGGACCCGGGCAAGTGATAGATCGTTGTCGGGGTGGGTTCCTTGCCGATACCGCCGCTGAAAGCAGACGGTTGAACAAGGGGGGCATTTCCCTGGAAATAGACTCCGGTCAGGTTGTTGCAGCCTTCGAACGCCCGGCCCCCGATGCGGGTCACGCCCTTGCCGATCGTGACGTTGGTCAGGCGGGTGCAGTCGAAGAACGCGATATCCCCGATGAGGATGACGCTGTCGGGGATCGTGATCTTGGTCAGGCCGGTGCAGTGAGCGAACGCCAGATTCTCGATGCGGTTGACGCTTTCGGGGATCGTGACGCTGGTCACGCTTGCGTAGTAGAATGCTTCGTTCCCGATGGCGGTGACCGGCAGGCCATCGATCGCGCTGGGTATGTCCACCGCACCGCCGGGGCCGTCGTATCGGGTGATGGTGACCTGGCCGAAGCTGGTCGTGTAAAGGAAACGGGCTTGCGCCGCGACGGGCAGCGCGAACAGCAGGAGGAACAAGAGCAGGAGCCGCGCGGCGACGGTGGTGTTCGGATCCGCGGCCAACGTCTGCGGGTGAGGTGTGCGCGCCAGCGGAGTTCGAGGTTTCATGGGAGGGCGTTTCGTCGGGCCGATGGTCCTGGTTGAGGTCCGATGGCCGGGCCGTTTCGGGGAGGGTCTTTGGATCGATCGGATGGAGCCTCCTGCGGCCCGGCTTGTCGATGCCCGACTGGAGTTGGAGCGCGGACGTCCTCGTCCGCGTTGGCGGCTCCGGCGAAGCCAGATCGCGGATGATGGTTCCCGCGCTCCGTTGGTCCGGAGCCAGCGACGTCGCGTCCGATTCGCATCGGCCGCCTTCTGCCTTCTGCCTTCTTCATTCCTCCTCCACCCTCCGCCGCGTGGCGCTCGTCCGGATCCTCATCGATGGCTACAGCCTGCTGCACAACTGGCCCGAGCTGGCGCCGGGAGCGCCGCGCCATTCCGCCGCGGCCCGCGAGGCGTTGGTGGCGAAACTCACGCAGTACCGCGACGCGACGCACACGCCGTTGACCATCATCTTCGACGGCCAAGGCGCCGCGCCGGGCACCGCGAAGATGGCCAGCACGCGCGACGTGGAGATCCTGTTCTCGAAGGCGGGGAACACGGCCGACGACCTGATCGAGCGGGCCGCGTACCGGATGAAGGCCTATGGCGAGGTGTTGGCGGTGACCGACGACCACGCGGAACGCGACACGGTCGTCGGCTTCGGGGGATACGCTTCCAGCTGCGCCGTGTTCATCGCGCAGGTGAGGTCGGCTCTCGACGAGCTGGACCACGACGTGCGCAGCCACAACCGGAAGGAACGGAACCGGTATCGTGGGTGACGAGCCGGGCTCAGGGGCTGGAAGGTGGACCCGGGGATCGGAGGGACGGCTTTCCTGCCGGTGGGTGCGGGCGGCGTTCCAGACGGAGGACACCGGACACCGGACTGGAAAGTCCGGTGAACCGGCAGGCTGGAAAGCCTGCCCTACAACCGCGCGCGATCAGGTACGACCACGCCCTGCGGCTCAGGCGCCGACCTGCTTCGCGTAATCGGCCGGCGTCAGCAGGGAATCGACCTCGGCGGGGGCGCTGAGGCGGACCTGGAAGAAGTGGCCGGCGGCGTAGGGAGCGGAGTTCGTGAGCGCCGGGTCCTGGACCACGGCGTCGTTCACGGCGATGATCTCGCCGCTCACCGGAGAATAGATGTCGCTCGCCGTCTTGACGGATTCGACGACCGCGACGGCCTCGCCGGCCTTCACCTTGCGGCCGATGGCGGGCAGCTCGACGAACACCACGTCGGTCAGCTCGTGCTGCGCGTGGTCGGTGATGCCCACGGTGGCCGTGTCGCCGGCGATGCGGACCCATTCGTGGGATTTCGTGTAGCGGAGATCGGCGGGTACTTGCGAGCTCATGTGGGGCGAGTGTCGGAAACAGACGGCGCGGGGGTCAATCAGGCTTTGCGATAGATCGGCTTCTTCACGATCTCGGCGGCGAACCGGCGTCCGCGCACCTCGATCTCGATCTTCGTCCCGGGCACGGCGATCGCGGGAGGGACGTATCCCATCCCGATCCCGGCGCTGAGCGAGGGGCTCTGGGTCCCGCTCGCGACATCGCCGACCTTCTCGCCGCCGGCGAAGATGGCGTAGCCGGGCCGCGGAGGGGCCGATTTTTCGGCCATCTTGAACGCGGCGGACTTCTTCTTCACGCCGTTGGTCTTCTGGTCGAGCAGCGCGGCGCGGCCGACGAAATCGCCTTTGTCGAACGACACGAAGAAGCCGAGACCGGCCTCGATGGGCGACGTGTTCTCGTCCAGCTCGTGCCCGTAGAGCGGATAACAGACCTCCGTGCGGAGCGTGTCGCGGGCGCCGAGGCCGATGGGCTGGATGCACGCGCTGTGGCCGGCGGCGAGCGTGCTGGTCCAGATCTCCTCGATGATGGACGCCGGGGCGACCACCTCGAAGCCGTCCTCGCCGGTGTAGCCGGTCCGGGCGACCCAGATCCTCTGGCCGCCCCGGTCCCAGGCGCCGATCTGGTTCTTCTTCAGCGAGGAGGCGCGGTCGACCGCGGCGCCGGCGAGCGACGGACCGGCGCACAGCAGGTCGATGAACGAGGCGACGCGCGGACCTTGGATGGCGACCGCGCCGAGACGGGCGGAGGCGTCCTCGAAGATCACGCCCGAGCGGTGCGGCGAGCCGCAGATGCGCTCCTGCAGCCACGCGACGTCGACGTCGATCCGGCTGGCGTTGATGATGAGCAGGTACTCCATCGGCGCGATGCGGTAGACGTACAGGTCGTCGACCGTGCCGCCGCTCTCCGTGCACATCTGGCTGTACTGGCCGTCGCCGACCGCGAGTCTGCGCACGTCGTTGGTGAGCGTCTCGTTGAGCAGACCTTCGGCGCCCGGGCCGGTGACCAGCACCTCGCCCATGTGGCAGATGTCGAAGATGCCGGCCGCGCGCCGGACGCACAGATGCTCGTCGACGATGGACGAATACTGGACGGGCATCTCCCATCCGCCGAACTCGATGAGCTTGCCGCCGAGCTTCTGATGGGCGGAGTGGAGGGGCGTGAGTTTGAGGGACATGATCGGGGCGGTGGACGACCGATGGGTCAGCCCCACTTCTCCAGCTTCATCTGTTCCTTCGGCAGACCGAGGTCGTGGATCACGAGGTGCTCGATGCCGTTGACCATCTCGTTGGTGCCGCAGGCGTAGAAGACGGTCTCGGCCGGATCGGTGACGAAGCTCTTCACCCAGTCCGGGGTGATCCGGCCGCGACGGCCGGTCCAAGGATCCTCGGGAGCGAGACGCGTGCAGGTGACGTGGAACTTGAAGCGCGGGTTCTGCGCCTCCAGCTCGCGGAACTCCTTCTCGAAGATGATGTCCTTGGTCGTCTTCACCGTGTAGAGGACGGTGATGCGGGTGTCCAGGTTCCGCGCCGTGGCCTCGCGGACGAATCCGCGGAACGGCGTCACGCCGGAGCCGCCGGCCACGCAGATGAGGTGCTTTCCGGGCGGGTCGAAGACCGGCAAGAAGCGTCCGGCGGGCGGGATGACGAACAGTTTGTCGCCGGCCTCCACCCAATCGACGATGCTGGTGCCCATCTTGCCGTCGCGCTTGACGGTGACGTCGTAGAACCCGCGGTCCAATCCCGACGAGCTGAGCGAGTAGGCCCGCTTGTACTTGGGCTTGTGCGGCCAGTAGACGGTGATGAACTGGCCGGTCTTGAAGTCGCCCGGATCGTAGCCCTCGGGCCACTTGAGGTGGACGGTCTTCACGTCCGGCAACTCCATCGTGACGGTCTCGACGAGCATCTCCGCGATAATTTTTGCCATGGTGGGAAAGGAAACCTGAGGATCCAGCGGTCACCGCCGATCCGGGCGGATTCTGCGGGAATCGATCGGCGGCGCAAGCCGCCGATCACGGGAGGATGCGGTCCGGAGCGCAGGACATCGGCGGTTCGGGTGCTTCCTCGGCGCAGGTCAGACCTTCGGTTCCCGGCCTTTGCGGTACTCGCGGCGCCAGAGGCGCTTCATCTCGGAGGTCGCGTCCTGGATGCGGCCGGTCGCCGGATCGACCGTGAGCGTGGACCGTGTCCGATAGGCGATGTTGCCCAGGTGGCAGAGCATCGTGCTCTTCTGCCCTTCGCCGATCTCCGAGTTCAGCTTCGCGCCGTCGCGGATGGCCGCGAGGAAGTTGGTGAAGTGCGGGATGTCGCTGAACCTGCCCTTCACCTCGCGCACCACTTTGCCGTCGAGGCCGTGGACCCGGTATCCCGCGCCGCTGTCGAGCGCGAGCGATCCCTTGTCGCCGTAGAAGGTCACGAACGGATGGGCCTCCTCCTTCCGGGGCAGGCAGCTGCTCGCGTCCCAGCTCGCGCCGC
>CANGMH010000093.1 GCA_947454005.1 Verrucomicrobiota bacterium | reverse complement strand
GAGCCCGATACCACCAGATGTTCGCATCGGCAGGAATCAAGGTACCCGTGAAGCCGGAGAAGGTCTTGTCGGGATGCTCCCAGCCCAAGGTCATCACCAACCCCTGTCCGAGGCAGAGCAGGACGGTCAGGTAGCGGCCGTAAGCGATGATCTTGGCGCGTCCGCCCTCCTCGCGGGCCAATTTGCTCAACACCGGGATCACCGCGGTCAACAACTGGATGATGATCGTCGCGCTGATGTAGGGCATGATGCCCAACGATCCGACCGCGCACTTCTCGAGCGCGCCTCCGGTGAACAGGCTATAGAGCCCGACGACGGAGTTGCCACCCGCCGATTTGGACTGGCTCTCGAAGAACTGCGACAACGCAGCGCCATCCAACCCCGGGATCGGCGTCATGGCGATCAGCCGGCAGACACCGAGGACCAAAGCCGTGAAGATAATCCTCGAGCGCAGCTCAGGAATCTTGAAGCAATTGGCGAATGTCTGGAATAACTGGCCGAACATGATGCGCGATGATTGGACCGACTTAGGAGACCACTTCCGCGGTCCCGCCCAGTTTTTCGATCGCCGCCTTCGCGGTGGCGCTGAACTTGGCAGCCTTCACATGAAGCTTCTTGGTCAACTCTCCGGAGCCGAGAATCTTGATCTTCAGCTTCTTCTTGCCGCTCGCGAGCCCGGAGGACCGCAGGAGCGCCTCGTCGATGGTGGCTCCGTCGTCGAACTCGTTGAGGAGCTCCAAGTTGATGGGAAGATACTCGGTGCGGAAGGCGTCGTTGTTGAAACCACGCTTGGGCAGACGACGGATCAAAGGCATCTGGCCGCCTTCGAACCCGATGCGGATCGAGCTTCCGGACCGGGCGGTCTGGCCCTTGCCACCGCGACCGGACGTCTTGCCGTGGCCGCTGGATTCGCCGATGCCGTAACGCTTCTTGCGATGCTTCGCACCCGGGCGAGGCTTGAGATTATGGAGGCGCATCATACTCAGGAGGTCTTCTTGGTGAGCCGCGCTTCCAAGCCGCGGGCTTTATAGATGTTCTCGCGGCGACGGAGCTGCAGGAGCGCCTTCAGCGTGGCCTTGGCGACGTTGGCTGCGTTCTTGGATCCGAGGGACTTGGACAGCACATCCTTGATCCCGACCGATTCCACGATGGCACGGACCGTCTTTCCGCAGATCAAGCCGGTACCGGGGCTGGCCGGACGGAGGAGCACCTTGGCGCCGCCGAAATGGGAATAGACCTCATGGGGGATGGTCTTGTCCTTCAGGGACACAGCCAGCAGGCGGGACTTGGCGTTCTCGCCGCCCTTGCGGATGGCTTCGCTCACCTCTTTGCCTTTGCCAAGGCCCAAGCCGACACGACCTTGACGGTCGCCGACAACGATCAGAGCGCTGAAGCTGAAACGACGGCCGCCCTTGACGACCTTCGACGAGCGGTTGATGAACACCGTCTTCTCGGCGAACTCGCCCTTGTCGTCGCCGTTGTCCCCACCCGGACGGCGGGGACGACGCGGACCACGGGGTCCGCCGCGGTCGAAGCGTTGTTCCGGACGGCCTTGAGGCGCCTCGGCGGGCACAGCGGCCGCCGGCGTCGGGGTAACATTTGTGATATCGTCAGCCACTATAGATTCCTCCGTTTGGATTAAAACTTGAGACCGGCCTCGCGAGCGGCATCGGCAAGCGCCTTGACTTTGCCGTGGTACTTGGCCGAACCGCGGTCGAACACGACCTCGGCGACACCTTTGGACTTGGCGGCCTCGGCGGCAGCCTTTCCGATGATGGCAGCGGACGCGACGTTCGCGCCCTTCACACCGGCGGGAGCGGCCTTGTCCCGGCTGCTGACGGCCGCGACGGTATGTCCGGCAGCGTCATCGATGAACTGCACGTAGATATGCTGGCCGGTGAACTTCACGCTCATCCGGGGGCGCTCAGAGCTGCCGCTGACTTTCTTACGGACGCGCCAATGGCGGAGCTGGGCGAGTCGCTGCTTATGTTCGGTTCTCATTCTGAGACGGAAATCAGTGGTTGAAGGATAAACACCTTACTGTACGGTCTTGCCTTCCTTGCGGATGACCTTCTCGCCGAGGTAGCGGACACCTTTGCCCTTGTACGGTTCGGGAGGATAATAGCTGCGGATCTCGGAAGCAACGCGACCGACCACCTCTTTGCTCGCGCCGTCGATCGTGACTTTCGTGTTCTCCTCGACCGTCACCTTGATACCGGCGGGAATCGGATAGAGGATCGGGTGGCTGTAGCCGAGAGAAAGATTGACCACGGCGCCCTGGACCGCTGCTTTGAAGCCGACCCCCTGGATCTCGAGCTTCTTCTGGAAACCGTCGCTCACGCCTTTGACAAGGTTGTTGACCAAGGCACGGGCGAGGCCGTGCATGGCCTTCGAGCGGGAGGTGTCGTCGGCGCGCTGGACGAGGACGTTTCCGCCGTCGACCTTGGCGGTCGTCAAGGCGGGAAGTTCAAGCTCGAGCTTGCCCTTGGGGCCTTCGACCGAGACACGGTTCCCTGCGACGGTCACCTTGACCTTGGCGGGGATCACTACCGGGGTTTTTCCAATACGGGACATACGAATCCTTTACCAAACGAAGCAGACGAGCTCCCCACCGATGTTTTGTTTGCGCGCCTCGGTCCCGGTCAGGAGGCCCTTCGGCGTCGAAAGAATGGCGACACCCATGCCGCCCAAGACACGAGGAATCTCCGAGCTGCTCACGTACCGACGGAGCCCAGGAGAACTGACCTGCTTGAGGCCGACGATGACGTTCTGCTTGCCTTGATATTTCAGGCGGAGCTTGATCTGTTTGATGGTGGTGCCCTCGACCGTGACGGATGAGATGTAGCCCTCGTCCTTCAAGATCTGCGAGATGGATTCCTTCATCTTGGAATGAGGGATGACCACTTCGGCGTGCTGGGCGAGACCCGCGTTGCGGATGCGGGTCAGAAGGTCTGAAATCGGGTCGTGCATGGCGGCTAAATGGTTACCAACTGGCCTTGATCACGCCCGGGATGAGTCCGGCGAGAGCGGCTTCGCGGAAAGTAAGACGGGAGCAGGCGTACTTGCGGAGATATCCGCGGCGACGGCCGCTGAACTTGCAGCGGTTCACCACCCGCACCGGGCTGGCGTTCTTGGGGAGCTTCTGGAGGCCGAGATAGTCGCCCTTGGCCTTCAACTCAGCACGGATGGCGGCGTATTTCTTGACCGTCTCCTGCTTCTTGAGGTTGCGTTCGCGCCAGGATGTTTTGGCCATATGATGTCTCTGGAAAAGTTTACTTGGAGAACGGCATGCCCATCAACTTGAGGAGATCATACGCCTCTTCGTTGTTGTCAGCCGTGGTGACGATGGTGATGTCCATCCCCTGCTGCCGCTTGATCTTCTCGAGCTCGATCTCGGGGAAGATCGTCTGGTCGGGGAGTCCGAGCGAAAAACTGCCCCGTCCGTCGAACTGACGGGCCGAGATCCCGCGGAAGTCACGGATGCGCGGGAGGGTGGAGGTCACCAACCGGTCGAAGAACTCATACATCACATCCCGGCGGAGCGTGACCCGGCAACCGATAGCCTGGCCTTCGCGGAGCTTGAAGTTCGCGACGCTCTTCTTCGCCTTGCAGACGACGGGCTTCCTGCCGGTGATGGAGGTCATGTCCTTGACCGCCTCCTCGACCGAACCCTTTTCGGCAGACGCGCTCACGCCCATGTTGACCACGATCTTCTCGATGCGCGGGATCTGGTGCACGTTCGTGTAGCCGCGCTTCTCCTTGAGCGCGGGGACCACTTCTTGTACGTACTTCGTGTAGAGACGGGGCTTCATGACGGTCTAGGAGATTATCGGGTTTGTTTGGAACGCTTCGCGTTCCGGCGTTCGAACTCCTCGACCTTCATCACGTTCGAGGAATGGATGGAACCTTCCAACCAGAGGAGCCCGCCTTCCGGGTTCTGCTGGCTCTTGGTGAGATGATGCAGGACGGGCTTCACGAGGCGGCGCTTCTCGTCGTTCTCTTTGCTCCGCTCATCGGAGCCCTCGAGGACGACGGCCGACTTCTTGTTGAGCACTTCCTTCACCTTGCCGCGCCGCCCTTTGGCGGAACCTGCGATGACGACGACCTCGTCACCGCTGCGGACATGCAATCGTTTTGTTTCCACTTTCATGGTTCGTGTAGCGGTCAGATCACCTCAGGAGCGAGCGAGATGATCTTCATGAACTTCTTTTCGCGCAATTCCCGGGCGACAGGTCCGAAGATACGGGTCCCCTTGGGGTTGTGGTCCTTGTCGATGATGACGACCGCGTTCCGGTCGAACCGGACATACGACCCGTCGGCGCGGCGGATGATCTTCTTGGTCCGCACGACCACGGCGTCTTGCACCTCACCCTTTTTCACGGAACCGTCCGGGGCGGCTTCCTTGATGTGGACCTTGATCACGTCACCCACCTCGGCGTAACGTTGGTTGCGGCCGAGCACACCGATGACCCATGCGATCTTCGCACCGGTATTGTCGGCGACGTCTGCACCTGAGCGTACTTGAAGCATATAATGTCTCTCAGTTCAGGATTTCGCCTTGCTCGACCCATCCGGGTTGAGCACCTCGACCAAGCGCCAGCACTTCGTCTTCGAAAGCGGACGGGTCTCCTGGATCCTGACGATGTCACCGACGGAGGCGAGCTCCGCATCATCATGGGCGTAGAGCTTCTTGTAGCTCGTCACGACCTTCTTGTATTGCGGGTGCTGGAACCGGCGCTCGACGCGGACGACGATGGTCTTGGTCATCTTGTCGGAGACCACTTCTCCGACGCGTTCTTTGCGGTGACCGCGGACTTGGGTTTGCTCAGCCATAGTTCGTCAAGCTTTCGAAGCGGCGGTTTTCTTGCGCAGTTCGGTCAGACGGGTCTGACCGCGGGCGATCTCCTTCCGCAGCTCGCGGATACGGTGCGGCTTCTCGAGCCGGGCGGTCGCCTTCTGGAGTGTAAGATTGAACAGCTCCTGCCGCAGATCGAGGCTCTTCGCCTTGAGTTCCTGCGCGGACAGATCGCTGAAAACAGATTTAGCCATGTTGTCTTCCTCAAGCCAGCTTGCGCCGGACGATGAATTTCGTGGAGATGGGGAGCTTGGTCGAGGCCAGGCGCATCGCTTCACGGGCGACCGCCTCGGTGACGCCGTCGACCTCGAACAGGATGTTCGCAGGACGGATGACGGCGACCCAAGATTCGACCGCGCCTTTTCCGGTACCCATCCGGACTTCGAGCGGTTTCTTGGTGTAGCTCTTGTCGGGGAAGACACGGATCCACACCTTGCCGCGACGCTTCATGTAGCGGGTCACCGCGACACGAGCCGCCTCGATCTGCTTGGTGTCGAGCCAGCAACGTTCCAACGCCTGCAGGCCGTACTCACCGAACGCGACCGCGTTCCCGCGGGACGCGAGACCGGTCCGGTGACCGCGGTGCATTTTCCGATACTTTACTCTGGCCGGCATCAAAGCCATAAACGCTCTCTTCTAGAAATGGTGGTTGTCGGTGGACCTAGGCGGAAGCCTCGGTCGTCTTCGTGGTCAAAGGCGTCTTCTTGATCTCGCCTTTGCATATCCAGCACTTGATACCCAACTTGCCGTACATCGTGCGGGCCTCGGCGAAACCGTAGTCGATGTTGGCGCGCAACGTGTGCAAAGGAACACTGCCCTCGTGGTAGGTCTCCACCCGGGAGATCTCCGCGCCGCCGAGCCGGCCGCCGCACCGGACCTTGATGCCTTCGGCACCGAAATCCATCGCAGTCTGCAACGCCTTCTTCATCGCGCGGCGGACAGAGATACGACGTTCCAACTGGATGGCGATGTTGACCGCCACCAACTGCGCATCGATCTCCGGCTGTTTGACCTCTTGGATGTCGACATAGACATCCTTGCCGGTCAGCTTCGAAAGATCTTCCTTCAGCTTGTCGATCTCGGTGCCCTTGCGGCCGATGACGACACCAGGACGGGCCGTGAAAATCGTGACGCGGCAGCGTGACGCGGCACGCTCGATGTTGATACGAGGCACGGACGCGGACTCGAGACGACGTTGGAGGGTCTCCCGGATGATGCGGTCCTCATGCAACAGAGCGCCGAATTCCTTGTTGGACGCGAACCACTTCGAGCGCCAGTCATGGTTGACCGGGATGCGGAAGCCTATCGGATTGGTTTTCTGGCCCATATGCTTACTTGTCCGTGAGAACGATCTTGATATGGCAGCTGCGCTTCAGCATGGGACCGGCGGACCCGCGTGCCTTGGGCAGGAAGCGTTTCATGCTACCAGCGGTGAGAGCGTGCGCCTCGGCGATGACCAACGTCTCCGACTTGAGACCGTGGTTGTTCTCGGCGTTGGCGATCGCGGACTTGAGCGTCTTCGCGACGGCGGTGGCCGCCTTGCGGCGCACGAAGCCGAGCGTGGAGAGCGCTTGGACCGCGTTCATCCCCCTGACCTGGCGCACGACCTCGCGCGCCTTCTGGGCGGACATCCGGAGATTTTTGTATGTGGCGGTGACTTCCATGTGAATCCTTAGGACTACTTGGCTTCGGCCTTGGCCGTGTGGGCGCCGTGCTTCTTGAAGGTCCGGGTGATCGAGAACTCTCCCAGTTTATGTCCCACCATGTTCTCGGTCACGAACACCGGGTTGAAAACCTTCCCGTTGTGGACGTTGAACGTGAGCCCGACGAAATCGGGGGTGATGGTGGACCGACGGGACCAAGTCTTGATCGGCAACTTCGACTTGGAAGTCTTGGCCTTCTCGACTTTGTCCAACAGATACAGGTCGACAAACGGACCTTTTTTTAGCGAACGTCCCATACGCTTACTTGAGTTTCATCGGCCGACCATCGCGACGAACGAGGATGAACCGGTTCGAGATCTTGCGCTTGTTGCGGGTGCGTGCACCCTTGGCAAGTTTGCCCCACGGCGACATCAGATGCTGGCGTCCGCCACCACCCTTAGATTTGCCCTGACCGCCACCATTCGGGTGGTCGACCGGGTTGCGGACCATGCCGCGGCTCATCGGGCGCTTGCCCAACCACACATTGCGACCGGCCTTGCCGATGGTGACATTCTCCCACTGGGCATTGCCGACCTGGCCGATGGTGGCCAAGCAGCGCTCGTGGATCAAACGAATCTCACCGGACGGCAATTTCACCTGGGCATACCCGCCGTCCCGCGACATCAACGTCGCGAACGATCCGGCAGAGCGGACAATCTGGGCACCACGGCCCGGAACGAGCTCGATGTTGTGGATGCTGACGCCGACCGGGATGTTCCCGAGGGGAAGAGCGTTGCCGACGGTCGGAGCCGCCGCATCACCGCTCATCAAGGTGTCGCCGACTTTGATCCCGTCCGGAGCGACGATGTACGTCTTCTCCTTGTCGGAGTATTCCAAGAGGGCGATACGGGCGCTACGACCCGGATCATATTCGATGGCGACGACGGTCGCCGGCACACCGAATTTCTTCCGCATGAAGTCGACGATGCGGATTTTCTGCTTGTGCCCGCCACCAATGGCGCGGGCGGTCACCCGGCCGTAGTTGTTGCGGCCACCAGTCTTCTTCTTGGTGAACACAAGCGAACTTTCCGGGTACGTCTTGGTGACGTCCGAAAAATCCTGCACGGTCGTATACCGCTGGGACGGCGTTAACGGTCTAAACGTTTTCACAGCAAAAAAATCACGAAGCGGAGCTCACGCGGGGTTCGGCCATAATTCCCTCCCCGCGTGGAGCGGATTGGTTGTCGGCCTAACCGACTTCCCGCAGCAACCAGTTACAATTGAAACGGGAGCGCAGAGCTTAAGAATTGGAGGCTTCGCTGCAATACCTTTTTTGATTTTTTTCGCAGACCAACAAATGACGCACCAGCGACGGATGCGACGAAGCCCATTGTTTGCAGCGCTTTTGTGCGGACTGGGAGGGCCAAGGACGACACCCGGAACACGTCTTCGCAGGTCCGGGATATCGGTGCTTTGAGCAACCGAGTAGTCGGCGGAGCGCACGCGACACAGTGGCAATCGGGCAAGTCGGCAGGCCATCCGACGGATTTCTACCGCATCGCCGACAGGACTTTTCCATCGCGTCCAGGAGAGCTGTTCCCGGGGTTCGGGGTTGAAATTTTCGGCCCGGCCTCCAAGCGTCCCGGCATGCTCAAGCACACCCTGATCCATCCGGAGATCAACGCCATCCTCGGCCGCGCAGGCCACCACGCCAAGGTCCTCATCGCTGACGGCAACTATCCCGCTTCGACGAAGAAGGGTCCGAACGCACAGGTGATCCACCTCAACCTGGCGCCCGGCTGCGTCACGGTCGCGCAGGTGCTCAAAGCCATCCTGACAGCGGTCCCTGTGGATTTCGTCAACACCATGGGCATCCCGGCGGACGACGCTTATGCCAAGTTCGGCGAGCCGCCGGCGTGGGCGGAATTCCGCGAGATCGTGGCGGCGAGCGGCGCGGATCTTCGGCTCGAACCGGTGCTGAAGTGGGATTTCTACAAGGCCGTCGAGTCGCCCGACCACGTGCTCACCGTGCAGACCGGCGACCAAGCCTTGTGGGCCAACGTGCTCCTCACGCTCGGTTGTCGGACGGTCTGAGCGCCGGCCCACGCACATCGTCAGGCCGTATCGTGGGCCGGGGCACGGGCCCACACCGAAGCGGTCCTGCTGACGACAGGCGCGGAGGACCCCGGGGTGTCGCGTTCCGGATCGATTCGAGGTCCACCCGGTCGCGCAGTTCCGTGACGAGAGCCTCTGGAGACCGTCCACGATGGCGGGGCAAGCGGATCCGCAGCGGGTAAAGAACACGACCAACTCCAGCGGTCGAAAGGGCGCTCCGCCGGCGAAGAGCTCTCCGAACCGACCCGAATGGGGCCTGCGCCTCCGAAGGACGTCGACTGCTCAATCGGCCTACCGACCGGCCTTCTGGCCGCGGCGTCGCAGGGTCTCGACGAAGGCGACGAGGTCCCAGCGTTCTTCCGCGGTGGTAGCCTCCGAGAAACTCGGCATCGGAGTGCCGTTCAGACCGGTGACCAGCGCCTTGTAGAGGTCCCGCGACCCGGGCCCGCTGCCGATCGAGGGCAGGCCGAGGTCCCGAGGTCTGGCAGGTCGACCGAGATCGTCCTCCAAGGTCTCCGCGGAGGGGCCGTCGCCCTTGCCTTCCGGGCCGTGGCAGGCCGCGCAGGCCCGCACGAAGCACGCCTTCCCCCGGACCGCGTGCCGGTCGCGCTCGACGGGATCGGACATCCAACCCGGAACCTCGGGGATAGCCAGCGGCGCCGCGAAGTTCTGCGGCTTGTCCCATCGCGACGAGAACGACTTCACGTAGGCGATGACCGACCGTATCTCCCGGTCGCCCAGCTGCGCGAACACGGGCATCGCGCTGCCGTAGACCCCGGCGCGGATCGTGCGCTCCAGATCGGCGTCGGACGGGAGCGCTCCCGACGGCGTGCTGCGGTACTTGAAGACTCCGGCGGAGAACTTGCGCGGACGCGGGAGCATCCCCTTCGCCATCTCGCCGTCACCGTCGCCCCAGCGCCCGTGGCAGACCTGGCAATTCCGTTCATATACGAAGCGGCCCTCCGGGATGAGCGAGATCTCCGGCGGACGGAACCACGACGGAGCGACCTCCGCCACGGCGGCACCCGCCGCGATGAGAACCACGCAGAATGCGCTCCAGACCGTTGTCCCCAGACGAAAGCTCACGAGACGGAGACCGCGACCGGCTCGACCCGCCTACTCGCGAAGATCTTCGGGCCCAGCACGGATGGAGCGTCGCGTTCCTGACGGACCGTGGTCGCGGGCTTCGGTCGAGGCCTGGTTTGCATGGCAGATAGCAGACCGGCGCGCAAAGACCCCGTCCACCCGCGGCTTGCCCGACACCGCTCCGCGGTTGCGCGCCCCGGAGAGAGGCATCGATCAATGACGATACGACAGCAGCCGGGGCCGGTTCCATGCCCGCTTCGACCATCGTGAGCACCGAGCGGACACCGGTCCACCGGGGGCGATCGATCTCGGCGACCACGACGCCGTGACCGGGCTCCTGTCGGGCACGCTCACGAAGTTCCTCGGACAACGCCTGCTGGACGTGAAGGCCGCGACGCTCGTGATCCGGGAGCCCCGTCAGCTCCGGGCCTCGCTCCTGGACCATCTTGGCGAGGCCGCGGGGCGCCGCCACGCTTGCCGCAGGCGTCATCGGCTGCTCTGGTCGGAGCGTTCTCCGCATGGATTTCTCGACCCTCGCCAAGTTCCTTCGAGCGGCAGCGTTCAGCGCGGTCGCGGCGATCGCCTCGGCGCAGGCGGACAACGGGTCCGCCTCGATGCCTCCGAAGGTCGTGCCGCTCCGGGCAGTGGCGATCGACAATCTCTTCCGCGCGACCGACCGCATCTTTTCCGGCAGCCAGCCCGAGGGCGACGAGGCCTTCGCTTCGCTGCGGAAGCTCGGGGTCAAGACGATCATCTCGGTGGACGGCACCCGGCCCGACGCGGAGCGCGCCGCGAAGTTCCAGCTGCGCTACGTCCACATCCCGCACGGCTACGACGGCATCCCGGCGGAGACGGCGGCGCGCTTGGTCAAGGCGGCGCGGACTCTGGAAGGCCCCATCTTCGTCCACTGCCATCACGGCAAGCACCGCGGTCCCGCGGCCGTCGGCGTGATCTGCCAAGCCACCGCCAACTGGACGCCGGACCAAGCCGTCGCCTGGATGAAGCAGGCGGGCACCGCGCCCGATTACGCCGGGCTCTACCGCGCCAACGCCGAGTTCTGCATGCCCACGGCAGAGGAGCTCGCACGCGTGCCGGATGCTTTCCCGTCCAGCGCCGAAGTGTCCGGCCTCGTCGACGCCATGGTCGCGATCGATCATCGTTGGGACCATCTGAAGGCCGTGCAAAAGGCCGGCTGGCGGGTCCCGCCGGGCCAGCCCGACCTCATCCCTGCCACCGAGGCGCTGCTGTTGCAGGAGGCCTACCGCGAACTCCAGCGCGATGCCCGGGCACAGGCCAAGGGCGACGCGTTCCTCGGGCTCCTCCGCAAAGCGGAATCCGACGCGAACGACCTGCAAGCCCTGCTCGCATCCCGCGCGACGACGCTCGACGAGGCCGCCCTCCGGCAGGCCGACGTTCTGTCCAAAGCCGCAGGCGAGGCCTGTGCCGGTTGCCACAAGAAGTTCCGGAACTGACCACATCGTCCGCGGCTGGGGACACCCAAGTCTTGCGGAGACGGAGAAACGAGTTTTCCTCGGTCCCCATCACCCACGGCTTCCGCCATCGCGCGGTGGCGGCTAGCCTCGCCGCGTGATCTCGTTCGGGCCGCTCCAGCTGCGCTCCAATCTCTTCCTGTCGCCGTTGGCGGGCTACACCAACCTGCCCTTCCGCATCGTGGCGCGGGAGATCGGGGGGCTCGACCTCGCCACGACCGACCTCGTCAACGCCCGCTCCCTGATCGAGAAGAACCGCAAGGCCCTGAAATTGATCGAGACCGACCACCGGGACCGGCCGTTGGCGGTCCAGCTCTTCGGCGCGGTGCCCGAGGAGATGCGCGACGCGGCGCTCTGGCTCGAAGCGCAGGGCGTCAGCTCCATCGACATCAACATGGGCTGCCCGGTGAAGAAGGTCTGCCGCGTCGGCGGCGGCTCGGCGATGATGACCGAGCTCGACAAGACCTCGCACCTGGTCCGGACCATGGTCGATGCGCTGAGGATCCCGGTCACCGCCAAGATGCGCCTCGGCTGGGACGACGAGAACCTCACCGCGCCGGACCTGGTGAGGGCGCTGGAGGACGCGGGCATCGCCGCGGTCTTCATCCACGGCCGCACCCGGGAACAAGGATTCACCGGCACCGTGAACCTCGCGGGCATCCGCTCGGTGGTGCAGGCGGCCCGGCGGATCCCGGTGATCGGCAACGGCGACGTCACCACGCCGGTGGCGGCCAAGATGATGGCCGACGAGACCGGTTGCGCCGGCGTGAGCATCGGCCGCGGCGCGTTCTACGACCCCTGGATCTTCACGCGCACCCAACGGTACCTGGCGACCGGCGTGCTGCCGCCCGAACCCTCGTTCGCCGACCGCATCCGCGTCATGGGCCGGCACCTGGACCTGATGGTCGAGGTCTTCGGCGAGGAACTGGGCTGCGTGATGTTCCGCAAGGTCGCTCCGTGGTACGCGAAGCGGTTCGGTCCGGTGAGCGGCTTCAACAAGAAGGTGGTCCTGATGTCGTCGCGCGCCGAGTTCCACGAGATCCTCGCGGATTATCTGCGCTGGCGCGCCCAGTTCTGCGACGACCAAGGAGAGCTCCTGCCGCGCTTCGCACCGCCGCCGTTGGTCGCGAGCTTCATGCGCGAAGAAGGCCCGGCCTCGGCGACGCGCACGGCCATCCCCGTGCCCAAAGGCCCGGTGGAGGTCTGGTGAGGCTCTCCGCCCGGAGAGGAGCGCGGAGCGCGTGCCGCGCCTCGGCCGGAGGCGCGTTCGTCACGCGATCACCGCATGTTGCGGGTCAGGGCCGACGCATGAAGAAAGATGTGGCTGAGGAGAAAGGGGTGGATCTTTGTGTGTTGGGGTGATAGGCCAGAGGCCTATGCCTGAGCCTGTGAGCCTAGTCAGCGCCTTGGACGACCTGCCGGACCCGCGCCGCCCGCAGGGCCAG
>CANGMH010000092.1 GCA_947454005.1 Verrucomicrobiota bacterium | reverse complement strand
GAACGATAGCAACGTCGATTCCAGTTCGTTCTGGGCGAATGCGGATAGCCAGGACCGCGGCTTCCAGTTCCACGTCCCTTGGTCGAACGGCACCATCTACTTCGACACGTCGGGCTGCTGCAACTCCCCGAGCCAGCGTTTGAACCAAGCGCCGGAGGCCGGATTTGATTTCAACACCTGGCATCACTACGCGTTCGTCAAGGACGGTGCGGCGAAGCGCATCTACATCGATGGTGTGCTCCTGACCGAGCAGACTGATGGCGTCGATCCCCTCGCGACCGATTTCAACCGTTTGAACATCGGTTCCGATGGCGGCTCCGCCCACCCGAACGCGGTCATCGATGACTTCGCCATCTACAAAGGCGCGCTGACCGAGGCCGAGATCCAGAAGCTCGCCGCCGGTGCCTCGCCGGGCGTTCCTCCGGTCGACACCGACAAGGACGGCATGCCGGACAACTGGGAGATCCAGTACGGCTTCAACCCGAACGATCCGAGCGATGCCGCCAAGGATTTCGACAAGGACGGCGTCAGCAACTTGGATGAGTTCAAGGCCGGTACCGACCCGATCGACACGACCAAGCCGGTGCTGAACAGCGCCGTTGGATCGGCTTCGTTCGACACCGTGGTCCTGACCTTCTCCGAGGCCGTGGATGCCGCGTCGGCGACCACGCTCGCGAACTACACCATCACGCCGGCCCTCGCCGTCAAGGCAGCCACCGTGAAGAAGAACGTCGTCACCCTGACCACCGACAAGCAGACGCCCGGCGCGACCCAGTACACGGTCGCCGTCGCGAATGTCGTCGACGGTTCGAAGAACGCGGTGGCCGCCGGCACCAAGGCGGTCTTCTTCTCCTACGTGAACGTGCGCGACGGCGTGCTCAAGATGTCCATCTACAAGAACATCGGCGGCAACGCGGTGCAGGGCATGTACGATGACGCGAAGTATCCGAACTCTCCGGATGCCGTCGGTGCGGTGTTCTCGGCCAACAGCCGCGACCTGCTCCCGACGGACTCGTTGGAGTCCTACGGCGCGACCATGAACGGCTTCCTCACGCCGGCGGATTCGGGGTCTTACGACTTCTTCCTCCGCAGCGATGACGCCAGCCAATTCTACATCAGCACCGACGACAAGGAGGCCAACCTCGCCCTCGTCGCCGAGGAGACCGGATGCTGCGGAGCGTTCCAGGAACCGGGTGATGCTCGCACCACCGCGGCTCCGATCAGCCTCGTCGCCGGCAAGAAGTACGCCATCAGCATCGTCTACAAAGAAGGCGGCGGCGGTGATTACGGACAGGTCGCTTGGCGCAAGGTGGGTGACACCACCCCGGCTGGCTCGCTGACCCCGATCCCGGGCAAGTTCCTCAGCTCCGCTGTCGACCTCCCCTCGGCTCCTGAAGGTGCCTATGTCACCCAGAGCCCGGGCGTCAACGCCAAGGGCGTCTCCCCGGCCGCTAGCATCACCATCGCTCACCGTGATGGCAAGTCGGCTTGGACCGCGGCGAACACGAGCCTCAAGCTCGACGGTGTGACCGTCACCCCGACCGTCACCAAGGACGGCCAGGTGATCACCATCAAGTACAAGCCGGCCGCCCTGTTCGCGAGCGGCTCGGTCCACACCATCGACCTCGGTTATCCGGATCCCGCCGGCAAGGCGGCGACCGTCTCCTGGTCCTTCACGGCCGGCACCTACAACGGCACGGTCGAGGATTCCGTGGGCGGCTACAAAGGCCTGCTCTTGGGCGCGTCGGCCTACACCGCGGACGGCCTCGGCCACTCCGGCAAAGCCGGTGACAAAGCGATCGACCTGACCAAGAAGGGCGGCCCGATCGCCGTGTTCGACGACAAGTTCCTCGCGTCGGCCAACGCCGCGACCGCGAGCGATGAGTTGACCGTTTCGTTCTGGCAGAAGAAGTACGACGTCGCGGACAGCTCCGCCTTCACGCTCGACTCGCCTTCGGCCGGCAACAACCGGAACTTCCACGCGCACGTCCCCTGGAGCAACCAGAACGTGTACTTCGACACCGTCGGCTGCTGCGACGGCAACACCCAGCGCATCACCGCCGACATCGCCACGTTCCCTGACTACAGCGGTTCCGCTGATTGGTGGACCACGCAGTGGCACCACTTCGTCTTCACGAAGAAGGGCGCGGACAAGAACATCTACATCGACGGCAAGCTGTTCCTCAACGGCCAGAGCACGAACCCGCTGAAGACCGACAGCCAGGCCTTCTACATGGGCTCCGGTGCCGGCGGCGCCGAGGTCAGCCACGCGATCATCGACGACTTCGCCGTGTTCAACAAGGCGTTGACCGAAGCCGACGCGCTCGCCATCACCAAGGGCACCTCGCCCTCCGCCCTCCCGGCGGCCAAAGGCCTGATCGCCTTCTGGGATTACAACACGATCCCGAGCAGCAACATCCTGTCGGCCACCGACACGATCGTCGCCACCTCCGCCAACTCCCCGGCGGCCGAAGGCGTGAAGAACGTCCTCGATTCCAAGGCCACCACGAAGTACCTGAACTTCGACAAGCTCAAGACCGGCTTCACGGTCACCCCGGTCTCGGGTTCGAGCATCGTCGACGGCATCGTCCTCACGTCGGCCAACGATGCTCCTGAGCGCGACCCGGCCAGCTACCTGATCGAAGGTTCCACGGACGGCGTCACGTTCAAGACGGTGGCCTCCGGCAACATCGCGGCGTTCAGCGGCCGTTTCACCACGCAGACCCTGAAGTTCGCCAACACGGCGGCCTACTTCGTCTATCGCGTGACGTTCCCGACGGTCGCCAACGCGGGTTCGGCGAACAGCATGCAGATCGCCGATGTCGGCCTCCTCGGCCACGCCTTCGGCGGCTCGATCGTGGTCACCGCTCCGACGATCGGCATCGGTGCCGACGGCAAGATCACCTACTCCGGTACCTTGCTCGGCTCCGACAGCGCTGCCGGTCCGTTCACGCCGGTCGCCGGTGCGACCAGCCCGTTCTCGCCGAACACGGCGGCGGCGGCGCAGAAGTTCTACCGCTCGAGCAACTGAGCGGGCTCCAAAAGAGCTAAGCTTCCACGGAGGCCGGACCTAGGGTCCGGCCTCCTTTTTTGTGCCTGGACGGGAGGGCTGCCCATGGCAGGGCGTCGTGGACACGACAGGCGTCCCTTCGGGCTCCGCAGTCCGGTCCGCCGATCGGACCGGGTGCCGATGAGGTCGGAGACGGGGCCCCGATTGGTCGATCGGTTTCCTTGACAGAAATGGTTTCCGCGGTTGCCGCGGACGCACCGGAAGCCTTACAAAAAGCGCGATGCCAACCGTCGGGGAACAACTGCGTGCCGAACGTGAGCGACAGAAGCTCACGGTCCACCAGGTCGCGGATGCCACCAACATCAAGACCGACCATATCCGGGCCATCGAGGCGAGCGAATGGGGCGTCTTCGCCGCGCCCGTCTACATCCGTGGCTTCGCGCGCAACTACTCCCGCTATCTGCGTCTCGATGACCAGGCGCTTGTCGCCGAACTGGAGACCGAGCTCGGACGCACCGACGATTACTCCGGGCCTCCCAGCTTGTCCGGGGGCGACAAGGGCCCGCTCGACTTCATCATGCTCCAGCTGTCGCGGGTGCGGTGGCAGTGGGTTTTCCCGGTCTTGCTGGGGACCGCGCTGATGCTCGTCGGCTTCTGGGCATACAAAACGTGGACGACCCGACCGAAGCACGATCCGCTTTCGGGTCTCGGCAGCGGCCTGCACCAGCCGAAACGCCCCGGACCGGTTACGCTTCCGCTGCCCACCAACGCACCGGCGGGTCGCCGCTGACCACCGTGCGGTCTTCGGAGGGGACAGGCTGATCCGGCCCGGTCGCCCCGCCTCCCACGGACCGTATCCGCGGAACCTCGGACACCTCCGGAACCATTTGATGAGAACGCTCAGCCTGCCATCGCTCACCGCCGTCTTCTTGGCCCTCGGAGGCCTCGCTCAAAGTCCCGATGCCGCGGAACCAGGATGGACGGTTCGTACGGGACCGGACGGCGTCACCGTGGTCGCGCCGTCGGGACGTGACCTGTTCGGATATCTCAAGACCAAGCCCGCCGGTTCGGCGCTGACCGCCAACAGCGCCTGCGGCATCTACCCGCTGCTGACGCCCTCGGGCGAATCGGTCGCCGCGCTCGCACCGAAGGACCATCCGCACCATCGCGGCGTGTTCTTCGCATGGTACGAAGTGGACGGCTTCGCGAAGGCAGATTTCTGGGGCTGGGGCGCGCACGCGCCGACCGAGGACCGGCGGATCGTGAACACATCGCTGCGTCTGGAGGAAGCTTCCGGTCCCGGCGCCCGGTTGCTCGTCGAGAACGAATGGCGCGTGGCCGACCGGGTGATGCTCCGCGAGGCGCTCACCGTGGCGAGTCGCGCGTTGCCCGAAGGCAACTGGCACGAGCTCACCTTCGTCCTCACACCGGTCGACGAGGTCACCGTCCCGCGCGCCGCGTTCAGCGGGTTCTGCGTGAAGGCCAGGGCCGGTTCCGATCCGCTGTTCAGCTCGCCCGACGGGCCGGTGAAGCTCCCGGCCCCCAAGCACGACGATCCGACCACGGGATGGCCCGACGCGGCGTGGTACGACTACACGTCCCGTCTCGAAACCGGGAAGACCGCGGGTATCGCCGTGTTCAGCCATCCGTCGAACCCGCCGACCCGTTGGCACAACCCCGTCGGCATCGCGATGCTCAACCCGTGCATCCTCATGGACGGCGACCTGAAGCTGCGTCCGGCACGACCGCTGACCCTTCGCTACGCGGTCTTCGCCCACGACGGGCCGGCGCCCGCGGTCGCGCTCGACCGGCTCGCCAAGGAATACCGCGGGAAGTCGGCGAAGTAGGCCTCATCCCTTGTGCCCATGATCCGTCGCCTTCTTGCGGTCGCGCTGGTGCTGTTCGTGGGACCGGCCCTCGCCGGACGCGCCGCGGTTCCAAAGCCTGCGAAGGGATGGTCGATGGAACTCGTGGCCCGGGCTCCGGACGTCTCGCATCCGAGCGTCGTGACCACCACGCCGGACGGACGCGTGTTCGTCGCCGAGGACCCGATGGATATCCGCGAGGACGTGAGACCCGATGCCAAGGCCGGCCGCATCTGGTGCCTCCATCCCGACGGTCGGCGCACGCTCTTCGCGAAGGACCTGCACGCGGTCTTCGGCATGCAGTATCTCGAGGGCAAGCTCTACGTGCTGAACAACCCGGTCCTCACCGTCTTCCGCGACGACGACGGCGTCGGCCGCGAACCGGTGGACCTGCTCACGCACACGTTGCGCGAGCCGTGGGGATTGGGCTGGAACGACCACGTCCCGGCGAACTTCAAGCTGGGCATGGACGGCTTCTTCTACCTCGCCGTCGGCGACAAGGGCCTAGAGGACTGCACCGGCACGGACCGACGGAAGATCTCGATGCCCGGGGGCGGCGTGGTGCGGTTCCGTCCCGACGGCAGCGGACTGGAGATCTTCGCGACGGGCGTCCGCAACATCCTCGACGTGGCCCTGGACGAGGACGACGAGCCGTTCACGTACGACAACACCGACGAACACCAGTGGATGGGGCGGCTCACCCACATGGTCGAGGCGGGGTTCTACGGCTATCCGCACGATTTCATCCCGCGGCGCCCCTACACGCTCTGGATGATGCACGATTTCGGTGCCGGTGCGGCGTGCGGCACGCTTTGCGCCACCGATGACGGGTTGCCATCGGCGATGTCGGGCAACCTTTTCCTCTCCGATTTCGGCAAACGCCAGGTGACCCGTGTGACGATCGCCCGCGATGGAGCGAGCTTTCGCGTCGCCGGCAGCGAAGAGCTGTTCCCGGAGCCTCCCGATGATTTCCGCCCGGTCGGCATCGGTTGGTCGGTGGACGGGCGATCGATGTTCATCTGCGATTGGCAGCACCGCGATCAGAAGGCGAACGTCTCGGTTGGCCGGCTCTGGAAGCTGAGCTGGACCGGAGGACCGGAAGCCAAGGCATGGCCGAAGTGGTGGCAGGGGCTCGCGATGGGGCGGGCCGACACGATGGAGATCGCGACCACCGAGCTCGTCGCGGCGCTCGCACATCCGGCCCGGTCGGTCCGGCTGACGGCGCAGCGCGCGTTGGTGGCCCGGGCCCGACGGCCCGAAGGGGCGGCGATCGCGGTCCGGCTCGGGGAACTGCTCCAAGATCCGGCCGCTCCTAGCCGCGCCCGCAAGCATGCGCTCTGGGCGCTGGACGGGATCGACGGAGGCGTCCGCACTCGTCCATCGGTGACGGCCCTCGCGGCCGGCGCGGATCCTTCCTTGGCGACCCAAGCACTCCGGCAACTCAGCCAGCGACGGGTCGCCGCGGCCGTCCCGGTGGCGGTCCGTGCATTGGAGCATGCATCTGCTCCGGTGCGATCGCAGGCGGCCACGTTGCTCGGACGCGCGGCGGAGACCAACTCCGTCCCGCCGCTGATGGCTGCGCTCGGCGCCGAGGCCGACGGTGTGGTGCGCTTCGCGGTCTTCACCGCGGTGCGGCGGATCATGGAAGCGCACGACGAGGCCGCGAGCACGGTCGTCGCCGGGCTAGCGTCGTCGTCGTCGAATGTGCGGGAGGGCTGCGCCAACGCGTTGCACGACCTGTACTCCGCCACCGCCGTCGACAATTTGGCGAGGATCGTGGGCGGCCCCGACGTCGCCGCGGCGAAGGTGGCGATGGAGGTCCTCGCCCCAATCGCGCGCCGCGCGCCGGCGGTCCGCGACGCATGGTGGGCTTATCATCCTGCCGATTCACCGCCGCCGGCACGGACGCTCGATTGGGCGGGGACTCCGACCGTGGTCGCGACGCTGCGGACCGCGCTCGACCACCCGGAGGCCGCCGTGCGCGGGTCGGCCGCCGTCGCTCTCGGCGATGTCGGCGACGCCGTCTCGTCCGGATCATTGCGCAGACGTCTCGCGGAGGATCCGGCCGTCGCGGTGCGGCTGTCGGCGCTGGCTTCGTTGGCCAAGATCGATCCGGCCGGTGCATCGGATGCCGCCGCGGCGTTCTTGGTGGCCGACGCGGTTCCGGAACTCCGCCAAGCGGCTCTGAGGCAGCTCGCGGTGCGGCCGCGTCCCGGCAGCGGGCCGATCTTGCGGAAGCTGCTCGCGGACGGAGCGGCTCCGGAGAAGCCGCTCGTCCTCCGCGCCATGGCCCGCGCCGCGGATGCCTCGGATAGCGCTGCGCTGATTGCCGCGGCCAAGGACCCCGCGTTGCGCGACCTCGCCATCCGGGCCCTCGCTGCTGCGCCGGACCTTTCCGCGGTGCCGCTGCTGCTCGAAGGAGTGGCCAGTCCGGACCCCGCGGTGGCGCAGGATTCACGGAAGGCACTGGCGAAGCTCGGTGCCGCGGCGCTTCCTGGGCTCGTGAAACGCGCAGGCGAGATCCCGGTGGGCGTCCGCGGGACGCTTCGGGACGTGTTCAAGGACGTGCCCGAGGCCAAGGGTTCACCGCTCTTCGCTAGCCTGCCGGCAGCGGACCCGGCGGCGTACGCGGAGTTCGCCATGAGCCATCCGGGCGATCCTTGGCGCGGGCAGCAGATCTTCTACGGCGCGGCCGGCGTCGCCTGCGACGCGTGCCACCAGGTTGCCGGTCACGGCGGCTCGGTCGGTCCGGACCTCACCTCGGCGGGTCGCCAGTTCGGTCGGCCCGAGATCATCGAGAGCATCCTGTATCCGGGCCGGATCGTCCGCGAGGGCTACCGCCAGACCGAGATCGTCACGACCGACGACCGTGAGCTGACGGGGATCGTGAAGGACCGTTCGCCGAAGGAGATCGCGCTCACCGACGTCTCCGGGACGGTCACGGTGATCCCTCTCGACCAGGTGAAGGAGCGCAGAGAACTGCCGAACTCGATGATGCCGGACGAGCTGCACGCGGGTCTCACTTTGGACCAGTTCGCCGATCTCGTGGCGTTCGTGGCATCGCGCACCTCGGATCCGCGGACCCAGTCGGCGCCTTCGCTGCCGGAGGGCTTCACGTCGCTGTTCAACGGACGCGACCTCGCAGGCTGGCGCACGACCGACCAGAACCGCGCGCATTGGTCGGTGAAGGACGGCAGGATCCTCCATGACGGGATCGACGGGGACCTTTGGCACGACCGCGACCTCGTGGATTTCGAGCTGTTGGTCGAATGGCGCTGGCCCGATCCGCCGAAGGTGGTGGAGTTCCCGGTGATCGATGCCGACGGACGCGAGCTCACCCGGACCGAGCGCGTGCTCGACGCCGGCGACAGCGGCGTGTTCGTGCGCGGGCTCTACAAGGCGCAGGCCAACCTGTTCTGCTATCCGGTCGGCAGCGGCGAGTTCTGGGAATACCGGTCGAGCCTGCAGGGCGAGGCGCGCCGCTCGGTGACTCCGTCCGTCCGCGCCGACGCACCGATCGGCGATTGGAACGCGATGCGCGTGACCGTTCAAGGCGACCAGGTGAGCGTGGTGCTGAACGGGCAGAAAGTGATCTCTGCCGCGTGTTTGCCAGGTCTTCCCGCGAAGGGCCCGATCGGGCTCCAGCACGAGCACGGGCGATTGGAGATCCGGACCGTGGCCGTGCGCGTCCTGCCGTGACGGGGTCCTACTCCGGACGGCGCCGGGCGTTCGTCGCCGGCGCCGTGGCGACCTCGGCGGTGTGGTCAGGGGCGTCGATGGACCGTGCTTCGACGGAGACGTCCCGGCCGGGATTCCCGAAGGACCGGCCAGGACCGGCACCCGGCCGAAGGCTCAGAGACCCTTCGTCTCCCAGCCTTTCCGGTAGGCGCGCCGGACGAATTGGTTGGCTTCCTTCACGTTGGTGAACTTCAGGCGGCGGCCGCTCCAGTCCAGAGTCGTCTTCGGGAAGCGGGTGGCCACGCTACCGAGCAGGACCGCCTCCGTCAGCGGGCCGGCGTAATTGAAGTTCGCCGAGGTCTTGCCCACGCCGCGAACGGCGTCCACGAACTGGTGCCAGTGGTTGGCCCCCTTCACCTCGGGCAACTTGAAGCCCTTGAACTTCGAGTCGGGCAGCAGGATCGGCATCGCGACGTGGGGGATGACCATCACGCCGCCGGTGCCGATGACGATCGAACCTTGGTCGGGCAGCTCGCGGCCTTCCAGCAGGGCGCGGATATCGGCGGGCGGACGCTGGTTGCCGTCGTACCACGTCACCGGGATGCTGCCCTTGATGGTGAACGGGGTCTCCGGGAACACGTAGCGGATCACCGCGTCGGTGGCCCACGAATGCGAGTTCGGCGCCGGACCTTCGCTGCGCACGGACACGGGCGAGGTCAGACCGACCGCCTTGAAGACCGGGTCGAAGATATGGCAGCCCATGTCGCCGAAGGTGCCGGTGCCGAAGTCGAGGCGACGACGCCAGTTGCCCGGGTGATACCAGCCTTCTCCGATGAACGGACGTTCCGCTGCGACGCCGAGCCAGAGGTCCCAGTTCAATCCGGCAGGAACGGGGTCCACGCGGGTCGGCATGGCACCGTTGTCGCCCCAGGCCTTGCTGCTCCAGGTGTGGATCTCGCGGACCTTGCCGATCACGCCGCTTTGGACGAGTTGGACCGCCATCCGGTATTCCGCGGCGGAATGGATCTGGATGCCCATCTGCGTGACGAGGCGCTTCTTGCGGGCGAACTCGGTCAACTGGCGGGTCTCGTGGAGGTCGTGGGTCAGCGGCTTCTGCCCATAGACGTGGATGCCGCGCTGCATCGCCGCCATCGCGATGGGCGCGTGCATGTGGTCCGGCGTGGAGACGTTCACCGAGTCCAGCTGCTCCTTCTCCAACAGCACGCGGTAGTCCTCGTAGACCCGGGCCTGGGGGAACTTCTGTCGGAAACCGGCGAGGCGGCCTGAGGCGATCTCGGCGACCGCGACGACGCGCACATTGGGATGCGACGCGATCTCGGAGATATCGGCCAAGGCCATGCCGGCGGCGCCGAAACTCGCGTGCCGAACGATGCCCGACGGAGGGGCGGCCAACAGGTTGGACGTGGCGAACGGGGCGGCGAAGGCGGCGCCACCGAGGAGTTTGAGGAAGTCGCGACGTGAGGGGGCAGAAGCGGGCTGCATGCGTCGATGGTGCCGATCGATCGAGCCGCCGCCAATCACTTCGATCGGGGATGGCGGGCCATCGGGGCAGGGCGCCCTCCGCACGTTGCGGCGAACGGACGCGGTAGTGGAGTGGACCTCATCGTTCCCGATCTCCGGCGTGGATGCGGCGGCGGTCGCCCGAAGTCCTTGGATGGACCGCGGCAAGAGAGAGGCGGACAACGGACCGACGCCGAATCCGCGGAGCGACGGGCCGGTGAAAACCGTTGAAATATGGCGGAAGGGGAGGGATTCGAACCCCCGGATGCCTTGCGACATCTCCTGATTTCGAGTCAGGTGCCTTTAACCACTCAGCCACCCTTCCGCTCGATCGGTCGTGCTGCGACGCACGGCCGTGTCCGCGTTTGGACGCGCGGACGGACGGATGATCGGCGAGAATCGGGCGGCTTGTAAAGGGTCTTGTCCGCCATGGTCCCGAAGAAAGTTCGTGCGGCTGAAAACCGGGGCCGCAGCCCATCCGTCCGTCTATCGGGCGAGTCGCTGCTTTCGTTGCCGATCAAGGCCGTTTCGTCCTCACCCTGGACGGTTCCTCCATCACGCCCAGCTTGGGCGCACGAGTTGCTCGATCGCCGAGAGAGCAGTGGCGCAGGATGCTGTTGCTGCCCGCATCTCGTGCTCTGCGGGTCCACCGAGGTTCACGCGACCTCTGCGGGTGCTCCGTCCTGCGGCAGCGGTGTCCGCGCTTCGATTTCGGCGGCGGGCGCGTCCGGCGGCTCGATCTCGGGGATGAATTTCGCGTGGGTCTTCGCCAGGTACGCCCGTGAACTCTCTCGCCCGGCCTCGTGACGCAGCGACTCGTCGACGAACTGCAACCGCGCCTTGGCTTTGGCGATGATCTCCGTCCACTCGAAGGCCCAGACCTGGATGTTCAGAGCTCGGTCTTCGAAAACGAGCCCTGGCGGGCGGTCCTGCTGCATCGCCCTTCCTCGGGCTTGGTCATCCATCGCATCCGAGACCACGATGAACCGCCAACGCGTCTTCTCCTTCAGGAATCGCGGATCTTGGGCGACGGCGATCGCATAGCTTTCCACCTGGCTCAGGATCTTGGAATCGATCGGCTGGGAAGGACGCTTCAGCTCCACGACCAGATGGTCCTGCTCGTCATGACGGGGCGTGACCGTGCGGCTGAACATCTGGTCCACCTGGCCTAGCTTGCCATCCTCGAGCTCCACGGGCTCAGCGTCTTCAGTGCCGCGCAGCGTGTTGAGATGCTTCCGCAATACCTCCTCCGATGTCATCTCGCTGCCGGACAGGGCGAATCCCTCGTCGAAAAGCCAAGCCTCGGTCTCCAGGATCTTGTGGAGTTGGTCGCGTCCTCGGAGCTTCTTTTGGGTCGGCTTGCCGAAGAGGAGGTTCTCCAAGGCGACCAGGAAATCGAGGCGGTCGGCGACGGTCTTGGTGGTACGGATGATGTCGGACAGCGAGGTGACCTCCATGAGGTCCGACAGCGCATCCCGCTCCTCCTTCGTCAGGTTCAGCGTCCCGGTGATGAGGCGCTGGACCGAATCCGGGCCCTGTTGGACGGCCTGCGCCAGCAGCCGGAACACGAACCGCTTCGCTTTGTGGTCCGCCTCCTCGAAAGCCGGCAGATAGGACTCCACGTTCACCGCCAGGATGTCGAACACCTGGCGCTCCGCCTCCTCCACCGGGTCCAGGCCATCCTTGGTCTCAAAGGGATAGATCTGCTCCCGCTTCCATCGCTCGACGGTCCGGCTCTGGCGCTCGCTGAGCCGGCGTCGGAAGTGCGTCTTCACGGCCTGCCTC
Source organism: Verrucomicrobiota bacterium (assembly GCA_947454005.1). Taxonomy (GTDB): domain Bacteria; phylum Verrucomicrobiota; class Verrucomicrobiia; order Limisphaerales; family UBA9464; genus CAIVQB01. Next base: position 903 of record CANGMH010000092.1, on the reverse strand, counting down.
GCGGTTTCCACGATGGCGGCCACATCCGGGTGCAGCTCATCCAGGGCCAACGCCCCCGTCGCTTCCAGTTCCCGGAAATGGTCGCTCTTCACGTAGACCGTGAACTCGAAGCCCGGAGCGCGGACCTTCTTCCCCATATCGGTCTCGTGCAGGGAGACCCCTGAAGCATCGCAGAGATGGACGACCCGCTCGGTCGGTATCTGCCATTCGATGATGGTGACCGCCACGCGGATCGACCGTCCGTCGGCTAGCGTCACACCGTCCAGCGAGAGGTCCGTTTTCGCGATCTGCAACGCGCTCGGGTCCACCCTCACGCCGTCGTAGTCGATGCGGACATCCGGATACTGGCAGAGGTAGGCGGCGAACAGCTTGGCCAACTCTGCGCGGGCGCCTTCGCCCTGCAAGGAACCCAAGCTCTTCTGGATCCCTGTCACCACCACCTCCGTGCCGATGGTCTCGGCGTCGGCCGGCGTCGGATCCGAGAACTCGATGTCGGTCAGCGCATCGGCCCGGCCGGACACTTGGTAACGCCTCCGTCCTTCCGAGGAATCGAAGACGGTATCCCACACGACGTGGTTGCCCAACGAGAACGCCTTGAACCGTCCCTGGCCGTTCTTGCCGTGCAAAGCCCGACCGCGCTCACGGACCTTGGTCCGCTTCCACGAGTCGCCCAGCGCGCCGAACAGCGTCTGGACATGCGAATGATGGATCCCGTGGCCGTTGTCCAAGATGCGGATGGCCTCGAGACCATCGAGACCGTTCATCTCCAGACGGACGGAAACTTGGTCCGCCCCGGCATCGAGACCGTTCCAGACCAGCTCGGACACCGCTTTGATGGGTGGGGCGGTGGCGAGCCTTTCCAGGAAGTCGCGTTTGGCTTCGATGTTGATCTTGTTCATGGGG
>CANGMH010000091.1 GCA_947454005.1 Verrucomicrobiota bacterium | reverse complement strand
GTGACGCCGTTCTTGAACTCGTGGCGCCCCGTCATCAGCGCGGCCCGCGTCGGCGCACAGGTGGGGCTCACATGGAAATCGGTGAAGCGGACGCTCTCCTTCCAGAAGGCATCCAGCGCGGGCGTCTTGACCAAGGGATTGCCCAGGCAGGCGAAGTCGCCGTAACCCACGTCGTCGGGCATGACGACGATGATGTTGGGTCGGACCGCCTTCGGACCGGCCAGCCCGGGCAGGAGCCCCAGCGCGAACGCGAGGAGCCACGACAGAGGGGAAGTTCTCATCGGTCTCAGGGGGGAGGCGGTGCTTCTCCGCGCAGAGGTACCTCGTCGCGGCAAGATTGTCGCGAGGGTTGTGTCGATACCTCGCAGGTGCGGCCTTCCCGATCCACGTCTCGTGATGACGGCCCCGAGCGGTGGAGGCGTGAAGGACCGAGGAGATCGATCAGCGAACGGCCGGCTGCCCTGCGGGCGACTTCTCGCGACGCGCGAGGCTGCGACGACGGGAACACGCCTGACCACCGACAATCGCGAGCACGCCAGCGCCTGCGGCCCAAGTACCGGGCTCGGGGGCGGCGAAGACGATGTCAGGCGCGCTTGCGCCGATCACCGCGGACGCACCGTTCACACCTTGGAGATGGAAAGCGGAATAGATCCCCACGCCGTCCGCGGTCTGGGTGTTGTAGAAATCGCTGACGTAGATCTTCTTGCCGGCATTCGGCGTCAGGACCCAGGTGATGATGCTGCCGCCGCCGGTGGCGGGACTGGTCGGAGCGGTGAGGGTGGTGCTGGAGGCGGCCAGATAATTGTAGCTCGAAGCGGACGGGATGCTGCCGCCGGTCGGGTAGTTCCCGAAACCCGTCGCCGTCACGGTGGCGGTCAAGGTGCCGACCGTGGGGACAGCGACGCTCGCCACGGCGGCCGAGGTCGTCGAGGTGAACTGCAGCCCGGGAGCCGCCGTGGACACCAGGTTGTAGCCGATGCCCTGGGTGGATTTGGGGATGGATCCCGAGTTGAGCCCTCCGGGGTTGAAGATCTGGAAAGTGATGTTCACCGCGCCGGTGGTGGCCCAATCCGAGGCAGGCACGATGTAGCTGACCGCGTAAATCGCCACGGGAGCCGCCGATGTGACGCTGCTGTAGCTGCCGTAGGTGATCTTGATGGCGTTGTTGTCCTGCGCGGCCCCGATTGTCACCGGCTGACCGGCGGTGATGGCCGATGCACGATGGCTCAGACAGCCGGAGAAGACCAAAACGGTGGCCATCTTGCTGCCCACCGCAAGGAGGCTGGCGGAGTTCGTTCGGCGGGTGCGCAGACGCATCATCCAGTCACGCTACCGCACCTTTATGGGGTCACAAGGCTATGAACAATAGGGCGAACGATTAGGTATCCATGGTGATTGCGTTTCCGACGAAGTTCTCGGGATCGCGTCGCCAAGGATCGCGCCGCCGCCAGGGAAGCGGATGCTCCATGGGGCAAGTGGTCACCCTGCAACCGGCTGTCGGATGGTCCATACCCCCATGCTTGCACGCGCGGGACCCGGACCGAGTCCTGGGCCCAACGACGCAGCGACGTGGACAGCGGGCCGCGGTTCCACCTACGTGCTTCCACGTATTCCCGCCTTGGATCGCGCCGGCTATCCCGATAAGGAAACGCCTACTGCTCGCGCGATCCGGACCCCGGCCAAGGGACGCCGCACCGGATCCGTGGACAGCGGAGCCCCTTCCTATGCCCAACCCATCGATCCGCAACCGGCCCGGGATCCTCCCGGCCTCCATGGTCCTCGCTCTCTGCGCTTCGCTCCTGCCGCAGCGGACCGCCGCCCAAGGCTGGCAACGTGTGGTCAACCGCGCCGATTCCCCCGGATCGGCGGTCGGCGGCGGTGCCGGGAACACGCTCTACGCCGGGTTGACGAGCGGTCACGTCTTCCGCTCCGACGACAACGGCCTCGCCTGGTCCGCGATCACCAACGGCCTGGTGGACAAATTTGGACGCATGCTCCTGCCCAAGGCGTTCGTCGTCACGCCGACCGGACGCGTCCTGCGCGGCGGGGACAACGCGTCTTGGGAGAACAAGATCGGCTCGCCCGTCTTCCGCAGCGACGACCGCGGCGCCAAGTGGACCGAGGTGCCGCTGCCCTTCGCCTCGCCGACCCGCAACCCGGGCGGCATCGCCATCAGCGACATGGTGGCGCACAAGGGCGCGCTCTATTTCTCCGATCTGTTGTCCGAAGGCGTGTGGCGGAGCGGCGATGATGGCGCGACATGGACCGCGGTGGGCGGACAACTGCCGTCGCCGCCGTTGGTCGGCATCGCCAAGACCTACTACGCGCTGGCGAGCACCGGCGACGCCTTGCTCACCGTCCAGGCGTCCAAGGGCGTCTTCCGCTCGACCGACGGCGGCACGACCTGGGCGCAAGCGGTGGAGGGCATCCCGGGCATCGTGGACAGCCCGCTCGTGGGTGGCCGCACCTGGAGCGGTTCCGATGTCGTGGGCGCGCCCGACGGGACGGCCTTCGCCGTCTCGGACGGCCGGCTCTACCGCAGCCGGGACGGCGGCGCGTCCTGGGCCGAGTTCGGTCAAGGGATCCTGCAGAGCCCGAACCCCTTCGTGCCCTCCATCATCCAGCCCACCGCGCGGAAAGTGGAGCTGTTGGGCGACCGGGTGTTCGTCTCCACCTCCGACGGCAACCCGCGCTTCTTCGAGGGCACCGCCCTGGGTGAATCATGGACCGAGCTGCCGCGCATCGCGGACAACACCGACAACGGGAGCCTGCTCGCCCAATCCTTCGCCGCGCACAACGGCGCGCTCTACTTCGCGGGCACCAAGGGCATCCACCGGCTCGACCTCGCGACCGCGGTCCGCAAGAGCCTGCCGCCCGTCGTGGTGACATCGGCCGATGGTCCTTTCGGTCTGAACGTCGGCAGCACGCTCCAGATCACCGCGACGGCCCGCGGCACCGCTCCGTTCACCTATCAATGGCTGCTGAACGGCGTCCCGCTCGCCGGCCAGACAGCGGCGGTGCTGGCCTTCACCGCCTCGTCCACCAACCAGACCGGCGCGCTCGGCCTCGTGGTGGGCAACGCCGCCGGCAGCGTCACCAACGCGCTCGGCCTGCTGTCCGTCGCGCCCGCGGGGCCGGGCTTCATCGACTACGGGTTCAAGTTGGTGAACACCGCCAACTCCCTCTTGGACATCATCCCCCTGCCCGTCACGCTCAACACCTTCGCCTTCGGACCGGAGGGTTCCGTGGTCTTCGGCGGCGAGCTGGTCTCGAGCAAGGAAGGCTACCTCCGCATCCGCAAGGTCCTCGCCGACGGCACGCCGGACCGTTCGTTCGTCACCTCCGGCTCCGCTCCCGGGGCGGCGTCGGGCGCGGTCACCACCCTGCTTCCCTTGGGCGATGGCTCGGTGTTGGTCGGTGCGGCGGACACCGGGAACGACAACCGTTACTACCGCCGGTTGCTGCCCAGCGGCGCCATCGATGCGACTTGGCCGTGGCCGGCAGAAATCGCCGGCGGTCCGCGGAAGATCGTGCGCCTCCCGGACGGGAAATTCCTGATCGCGGGCGGCAGCGTCGGCGGCATCCGCCGGCTGGAAGCGGACGGAACCTTCGACCCGACCTTCCAAGGGCCGGCCAGCATCGGGCGGTTCCAGGCCAGCTACGTGAGCGACTTCGCGCTGCTGCCCGGCGGCCAGGTCCTGATCGTCGGTAATTTCAACGAGGTCGACGGCGCGGCCCGCGTCGGCATCGCGCGGCTCTTGCCCAACGGCGTCCTCGACCGGAGCTGGGTTCCGGCGCAGCTGCCGGCCAACAACACCACGGTCAACGCGGTGGCGGTGCAGTCCGACGGGAAGATCCTCTTGGGCGGCAGCTTCACCACCGTGGGCAACCAGCCGCGCCGCGGTCTCGCGCGCCTGGACGCCGATGGCACGCTCGACGCGACCCTCGGGGACCTGATCCCCAACACGTCCGCCACCGGGGGCGTGAAGGCCTTCGCCGTGCAGCCGGACGGGCGGATCTGGGTCGGCGGAGCCTTCACCGGGGTCTCGGGGCGCAACTACCTGTTCCGTCTGGATCCGGCCGGCACGGTGGACGCCTCGTTCCCGGACCCCGTCCTCAACGGTGCCGTGTCGGCGCTCCGGCTCACGCCCGACGGACGCCTCTGGATCGGCGGCGCGGCGACGAAGATCGGCGGCTTCGCCGCCGGGACGCCGGCGCGGATCTTCACGGACATCACCGGCCCGACCGTGGGCCACGCCGGCTTGGACCGGACGCCCGACGCCGGAACTTCGATCGTCTTGAGCGGCACGGTGACCGGCCCGTTCACCGGGCTGCAATGGCGCTTCAACGGCACGCCGATCGCCGGGGCGACCGCGCTCACCTTGCCGCTGGGCAACGTCACGCCGGCCGATTCCGGCAACTACGACCTCGTCGTCACCTCCACCGGCGGCACTCACACCAGCGCGCCGGCGAATGTGCGCGTGCGCGGCCCGGTGGTGATCTACCGGCAGCCTGCTCCGGTCGTGGGCGTCGTCTCCAACAGCGTGACCTTCTCGGTCGGCGCCTTCGGCAAGCTGCCCCTCGCCTACCAGTGGTCCCGCGATGGCGCACCGATCGCCAACGCGACCGCGAGCACGCTCACATTGACCAACTTGCAGCCCGCCGCCGCCGGCGATTATTCGGTGAAGGTGACCGGTGGCGACGGTTCCACCGCCACGAGCGGGCCGGCGTTCCTCACGGTGATCCCGCCACCGGGTTCGCCGGACGCCGATTTCCGGCTGCGCCTGTTCCCGCTGCCCTTCAACGAGCGGAGGGTGGTGAACGATGTCCGACCGCTGCCCGACGGACGCATCTTGGTGGCGGGCAAATTCGCCACCGAGACCAATGGACCGGCGACGATGCTGGCGCGGTTGCGGCCCGACGGCTCGGTCGACCCCAGCTTCCGCTTCGACTCCTCCGGCCTGGAATCCCTGCTCTCACTCGTCGTGCAACGGGACGGGCGCATCGTCGTCCTCGCGCGGAGCAGCGCGGGCGGCGGCCCCTACCTGGTGCGGCGCCTGAACGCGGACGGCTCGCCGGACCCGGGTTTCCCGGAGCCCGGGTTGAACGCGCCATCGAGCATCGGCCTCGCTCCCGACGACGGCATCATAGTGGCGCACCAGACCGGCCTGGCGCGGCTGTCACCGGACGGCGTGCCGGATGCCGCCTTCGCCGCACGCGCCAAGTTCGACTCGCCGCCGGCCTCCCTCTCCATCGATGCAGCCGGCCGCATCTACGCCGGCGGGTTCTTCAACACCGTCGGCGGTCAGCCACGACGGCAACTTGCGCGGTTGAAACCGGACGGGACGCTCGACACGACCTTCGCGCCGACGAACAGCTTCGGCGGCCAGTGGTCCCTCGTGGCGGCAGCCGACGGGGTCGTGGTGTCGGACGCCAGCGCCACCTATCGCCTCGACGATGCCGGCCGGATCCGCCCGACGTACGCTTGGTCCGGACGGCTCGCCGGGTGGGACCTGACCGCGGACGGCGGAATGGTCGGGGTGCTTCCGACCACGTTCGGCGAAGGCGTGGTCCTGGATCCGGATGGCGCGGACGCTTCCCCGGTCAGCCGCATGAAGGTCCCCTCCTCGTTCGGAGGCTACAAGGTCCTGCGAATCGCGGCCGACGGCTCGATCTGGCTGGTGCTGGGTTCCAACAACGGCTTCGACGTCGATCCAGCCACGCTGCTCTACAAGCTGAACGGCACCCTCACACCGCTCACGCTGGTCACGCACCCCGTCTCGCAGACGGTCGATGCCGGGACCAAGGTGACTTTCACCGCCGCCGCGACCGGAACCTCCACGGTCGCGTACCAATGGCAGCGCAACGGCGCGGACCTCATCGGCGAGACCAACGCCACGTTGGTCCTCTTCGACGCCCAACCGGCCGCGAACGGCGACTACACGGTCGTGGTCCGCGACCGCTCCGGATCGCAGACCAGCCGCGTCGCCACGCTGACGGTCAAGGCCGCCGCGGACCCCTTCGCCGCTTGGGCCGCCGCCGCCGGGCTGACCGGCGCGGCGGCGGATCCCGCGGCGGACCCCGACCTCGACGGCGCGGTGAACCTCGCCGAGTTCGCCTACGGCACCTCACCCTTGAAGGCCGGAGAGGCACCCGTCTTCGCCGTGTCCGAAGCGACCGTCGGTGGCACAGCATATCCGGCCGTGACCTGGACGCGGCGGAAGGACCTGGGCACGGCGCGGATCGAGCTGAAGGTCTCGTCATCCGTGGATCTCGCCGACGAACTCGGCTCGACCACGCTCTCCGTCACCCCGTTGGCCGGCGGCCTCGAACGGGTGGTGACGCGGTCCGATGCCGCCCAAGCGGCGAAGGAAGCGCAGTTCTTCCGCTTCACCGTTCGCCGATAGCCACTTCATGAAGTAGCACGGCGGGCGGAGGCCTGGGTCCGGCCAGGCCGACCGACCGGGGCTCGACCGTCGGTGGCAACTTCGGCACGGTACCGACATGCCAGCCAGCAGCCGACCGCCCGAGGCCGCGCGATTCGCCGAGACCCAGTGGAACGTCGTCGCCGCGGCGGCCGAGAGCCGTTCGCCCGGCGGCGCGGAGGCGCTCGAGCAGCTGTGCGTCGATTATTGGTATCCGCTCTACGCGTTCTTGCGACGGCGCGGACAATCGCCCGAGGCCGCCGAGGACCTCACGCAAGGCTTCTTCGCCGAACGCGTCGTCACCCGGCGCGTGCTCAAGGACATCTCGCCCGAGCGCGGCAAGTTCCGCTCCTGGCTGCTCGCATCGCTGCTCAACTTCGTCGGCCATGAACGCGAGAAGGCGATGACGTTGAAGCGCGGCGGCGGCCTCCCGCATGTCTCGATCGGCATGCCCGACCTCGGCGAGGCCGAAGGACGTTACCAGGCGGAGCCCGGGCACGACCTCACCCCGGAGAAGCTCTACGACCGCGCCTGGGCGTTCACGCTGCTCGACCAGACCCAAGAAGAGCTCCGCGCGCTCCACGAAAGCACCGGACGCGGCGAATCCTTCGCGGCGTTGCGGGGGTTCCTGCCCGGCGCCGGCAGCACCCAGCCCTACGCCGAGGTCGCCGCGAAGCTCGGGAAGTCCGAGGACGCGGTGAAGATGGCGGTGAGCCGGCTGCGGCAGGAATTCGGCAAGACCCTGCGGGCCCGGATCGCCCTGACCGTCGATGGCGAGGCCGAGGCCGACGAGGAGCTGCGGCATCTGATGGCGGTGTTCGCGGGGTGATCTCGCGGGGCACCCGCCGTCGCATCATCCACGGGTGGGACGGAACAATGATCCGGGACGTACGCGCTCACAGGAAGCCCGCTTTACCGACCACTCGGGCGCCGCGCCTCACCACGCATGCTGGCTCGTCGCGGCGCGGTCCAGATGCGTGTAGCCGCCGTCGACGAAGAGGAACTGCCCCGTCATATGGCTCGCGCGGGCGGAGGCGAGCCAGACGATGGCGTCGGCCATCTCGTCCGCGCGGGTGAGGCGACGGCCGAGCGGCACCAGGTCCTCCACGCGCCGCCGCGCCGCCACCGGATCGGGCTGCGAGCCGAACCAGCGGTCGTACTGGTCGGATTCGCACTCGGCCGGCACCACGCAGTTCACGCGCACGCCGTCCTTCGCCAACGCGACCGCCCACTCGCGGGTCAGCGCGTTGATCGCGCCCTTCGACGCGGCGTAACCCGAGGTGCCCCCCTGCCCCGTCCACGCGACCTTCGACGTCACGTTCACGATCGCGCCGCGGGACGCGACGAGATGCGGAAGGGCGTGGTGGGCGAGCGAGAAGACGTGCAGCAGGTTCCGCTGGAGCGAGCCAAGGAAATCCGCCGGCGCGGCGGACAACGGCACGCTGTCGTTCACACCGGCGTTGTTGACCAACACGTCGAGCCGGCCGTGCGCGGCGACCGTCTCGGCCACGGCCCGCGTGCAATCGGCCTCGACCGTGAGGTCCGCGGCGACGAAACGGCTGCCAGGAAGCTCGGCAACGAGCTGCGCGCCGGCGACCGGGTCGCGTCCGATCACGACGACGTGCGCGCCCTCGGCGGCGAAGCCGCGTGCCGCCGCGGCCCCGATGCCTTTGGTGCCGCCGGAGACGAGCACGACGCGGCCGTTGAGCTGGAGATCCATGCGCGAGAGGGGACGCCGTGCGCCTCGGGCCGTCAATGCTGCGGCACGACGCGGGCGCATGGCGGGCGAATCTCGGTACTGCCCCCGAGGTGGGGCAGCGCTGCTACGCCGCCGATGCTTCGGCCGGGACCAACGCCGCGAGGTTCCGGCCAGCCGGCAGGCCGCGACACGGGCCGTCGGCATTTCCACGGACGCGCGGCAACGCGTCCCTACCTCTCCGGCGGAGAGGGCCTTCGTGGTCCTTGTCGGTTTCTGTCCGACCCGAGGGCGTCGAGGCGCCCGTCAGAGCGTGACGACCTTGGCGCTGGTGATGGCGGCGTCCTTGGTCAGCTCGTCGAGCGCCGCTTGCGGCGGGATGCTGTCGAGGTGCAGGACGGTGAGCGCCTGGCCGCCGGCGGCGTCCCGGTTGAGGCTCATGTTGGCGATGTTCACGCCGTGCTTGCCGAGGACGGTCCCGAGGAAGCCCACGATGCCCGGACGGTCGTGGTTGGCCACGAGCAGCAGCGTGCCGCTGATGGGGATCTCGACCGGCTGGCTGAACAACCGCACGATGCGCGGGTTGTTGGGCGAACCGAAGAAGGTGCCGCCCGCCGAGACGACCTTGTCCGCGCCGTTGAAGGCCTGGACGTGCAGCCACTCGTTGAAGGTGACGTGCTCATCCGAGCGCTTCTCCTCGATGCTGATGCCGAGCGAGGCCGCCGCGCTGCGCACGTTGATGTTGTTGACGTCCTTGAGCCCGCTCCCGGCACCGGTGCTCAGGAAGCCGCGCAGGATGGCGCGGGTGACGGGATCGGTCTGGGGGAGCTCCTGCGCCTTGCCGCCGTAGGTGACGTGCAGGCGGTCGACCGGACCGGACGCCAGCTGGCCGAGCAAGCGGCCGAGCTTCTCGCCGAGCAGCATGTAGGGCTTCACCAACTCGTAGGTCTTGGCGTCGACGCCGGGCAGGTTCACCGCGTTGCGGACCTCGCCGGTGAGCAGGAAGCCGGTGATGACCTCGGCGACCTCGAGGCCGCACTTCTCCTGGGCCTCCTCGGTGCTCGCGCCGAGATGCGGCGTGAGCACGACGTTGGGCAGGGTGCGGAACTTGTGGTCGGCCGGCAGCGGCTCGACGTGGAAGACATCCAGCGCGGCGCCGGCGACCTTGCCGGATTCGAGGGCGGCGACGAGGTCGGCCTCGTGGATGATCTCGCCCCGGGCGCAGTTCACGATGCGCACGCCGGGCTTCATCTTGGCGAAGGCGGCGGCGCCGAGCATCTCGCGCGTCTCCTTGGTCACCGGCATGTGGACGGTGATGAAATCGGCCTGCTGATAGATCTTGTCCGGGTCGCTCGCCGCCTCGAAGCCCAGCGCCTTGGCCCGGGCCTCGGTGAGGAACGGATCATAGGCCAGGACGCGCATGCCGAACGCCAGCGCGCGCTTGCCGACCTCGGTGCCGATGCGGCCGGCGCCGAGGATGCCGAGCGTCTTGCCGAAGACCTCGGTGCCCTGGAAGGCCTTCCGGTCCCATTTCCCCGCGGCCATCGTGGCGTGCGCGGCGGGGATCTTGCGGGCGAGCGCGCCGAGCATGAAGAAGGTGAGCTCGGCGGTGGTGATGGTGTTGCCCGCGGGCGTGTTCATCACGACGACGCCGCGCTGGGTGGCGGCCTCGACATCCACGTTGTCCACGCCCACGCCGGCGCGGCCGACGACCTTCAGGTTCGTCGCGGCCTCGAGGACCTTCTTGGTCACCTTGGTCTCGGAGCGGACCACCATGGCGTCGACATCGGCGACGAGCGGCAGGAGCTCCGCTTCGGACAGCCGCTTGGCCAGGACGGTGACTTTGAACTCCGGACGTGCCTGGAAATAGGCGATGCCGCGGGGTGAGATCGGGTCGCAGACGAGTACGTGCATACGCAGGGCGCGGACGCTAGGCGCGCCGGAAGAACGGGTCAACGGCGGGAAATCCCTCAGGAACGGCGCGGAGGCCGGTGGCAGAAACTTTGAGAGCGAGAGGGAACGGGGCGCTCCAACCCGGCTTTCCGGCCCGGTCTCCGTCATTTCCCGGCCGGCAGGTTGGTCACGGCATCGAACCGGACGGGCCAAACCGACCAAGGCCGTTCGTAGACGGGCGTCAGGCCGAACGGCACACCGGAGGGTAGGTTGGCCATCGAGTGTCCTCCGAGCCCCAAGAAACGGAACGGGTAAGAGCTGGTGAAAAAAGCGCTGTTGCTCGTGCCGGCAACGATCCCCACATGGGCCGAGCCCAGGTTCGTGCCCGTGACATCCATGGCCAACGCCAAGTTGCCCTCGCTCCGGACCTGTACCATCAGGGTCTTCTGGTCGGACCGCAGCTCGGCCGGCACCCGGAGGTTCGTGCGCAAGGTCGCGTTCCGCGTCCAGATCCACACCGCCGCGATGTCGCCGGTCGTCCCGGTCAGCGTCGCGGTCCAGATAGGCCGCGCCGCTACGATCTCCACCGTGCCCGGCCCCTTGTCCCGGGTCGCCAGACCGAGCAACCCCATCAGCATGACGAGGAAGACCGCGACGGCTGACACCCGGACAACCAGGCTCGTCCGGCGGGAACGGTGCGGGGAAGACACGCCGGCGAGCGTCGGCCGATGCAGGGTCCGGTCAAGGCGCATATCGGATCGGCTTAGATCGACGGCATCCGGATCATTCTCGTCCTCGGATATTCCACAGCGGACAGCGACTTCGACGTGAACCGGTGCCGCCGGACCGGCCGCGCTCCACGCTGCCTTGGAACCGTCCTCGACGACCGCCTTCGCGGCGGCTCCCCAGTGATGGCGGTCCGCACGGCCGATGGCACCGAGAGATAGCTCGGCCGGAGCGCATCTCAGTTTCTTGCAGCCTATCCTTCCGCCAAGAACATCGTGGAGCGATGTCAGCCATTAGCCGGGGGCGAGGAGCGCAGCGACGACACCCCCGGATACAACGGGCTTGCGCCACGACCCCGGCAGGGGTCGCGGATCCGTCAACCGGGTCGTGGTCCGGCCCCCTTGCAGGGTGCTTGTCCCCTCGCTTGTCACCGGGGGTGTCGCTGTCGCTCAACCCCCGGCTAATGGCTGGCGAGCCTCCGGCTTGCAAAGTTGACACCACCTCCCTGCAAGAAGCTGAGTTGCGCCCGCTTGGCCGATGGGACCGAGATATGCCTTGCCAGCGCATTGGAACTCGTCACTTTCCGCGCTTCCGTCGGGGCTAGGTCTTTGCTCGAAGGTCCGCCTTCGAGCCCGGGCCGCCCGGTCGTCGTCACGGAGCCAAGAAGCGGTGACGACCCTCGGATGGCCATGAGGTCCCGTGCAGGGGACCGGTCTTCCGATCAGGCGGGAAACGATCTCCGGGACGCGTCGTCAGCCGCGCCGTGGTCTGTCGGGACGGGCTGGCATAGCAAATCCATGGAAGAGCATATCCAACTCGAAGGCCGCATCATCACGGTGCTGGCCGGCACGATGTTCCGCGTCGAACTCGACAACAAACACATCGTGCTCGCGCACATCTCCGGGAAGATGCGCAAGCGGTTCATCCGCCTCACCCCCGGTGACCGCGTCCGCATCGAGATGTCGCCCTACGACCTGAACAAGGCGCGCATCACCTACCGCCTCGGCTGATCCGGGCGGTCCTCGGTCCTCAGAATTCCAGTCGCCGGGCCCGCGCCGTCACCTGCCAGCGGCCGGTGATCTTCCCTCCGTCGGCCACCCAGACCTCTTGGTGCAGCGCCACGGTCGGGCACACATGCCACGGGATCGCGTGCACGATGTCGCCCACCGACCGTTCCACGGCATGCGGGGTCTCGACCACGAGGTGTTCCTCGTTGTGCGCCACCGCGACCGCGTCCGGCAGGTCCAAGAACATCACGCGCGGCGCCGGCATCTCCGACGCGACGGCCTTGTGCCCGAGATCGAGGCAAAGGCGGTCCGGGGCGGGTTTGCTCACCACGCGGGCCAGCAGCACCGCCGCAGGAAGGAACGCCATGTCGGGGAACTTCTTGCCGTAGCCCGCGTCCCAGAACACGCACGTGCCCGGGCTCAGTTCCAATCCGGCACGACCGGCCAGGACCGGGAACGTCGGCGTCCCGCCGGCGACGATGCGCGGCACGGCGATGCCGGCCGCCACCAAGGTCCGCTCCAGCTCCCAGACCGGCACGAACGCCGCCTCGCAGGCTTGGGTGCGCTCCGCCAGATCGGTGATCCCGAGATGTCCATCGTACGCGTGGAGTCCGCCGAAGCGCAGCCCGGCGGACGCGGTGATGAGCTTCGCCAGTCCGACCGCCGCCGGCCCCGGCGCGATGCCGGAACGCCGTTGTCCGACATCGAGGTCGATGAGCACGTCGAGCGGGCCTGTCATCGCGGACGCCGCATGGGCCGCGGACAGCGCGCGGACCGCCCCGGCATCGTCGGCCAGGCAGGAGAACCGGCAACCCGGATAGCGCGCGGCCAGATCGACGATCCGACGCGCGCCGGGACCGACCGGCTGGTAGGCGAGCAGGACGTCCTCCGCGCCGTTCGTCGCCGCCATCTCCGCTTCGGCGATGGTCGCGCACTTGGCCTTCGTGATGCCCAGCTCGGCTTGGCGGCGGACGATCTGGGGCAGCTTGTGCGTCTTGACGTGAGGCCGCAGCCGCGCCGGTCCGCCGGCGATGCGCAGCATCTCGCGCAGGTTCGCCTCGACCCGGTCGAG
>CANGMH010000090.1 GCA_947454005.1 Verrucomicrobiota bacterium | reverse complement strand
GGTGCCCGTTCCTCGTAGTCGCCGAGGATGTCGTCGGAGAAGAGGAACTGCGTGTCGCATCCGCTGCCGGACCCGAGCGACATGAGCAACAGCGTCGTCTGCGAGCTCAGCCAGCGGGCGAGGTTGTGCGGCACCACTTCGAGCTCGGCCGCGTAGGCGCCGGCATCCTCGAGCCGCTTCATCCGGCGATGGAGCTCGCGGGCTTCCTCGACCGTCTTGCCGATGGCCCGGTAACCGGTCCAGGTGATGTGCCGGGGCACGAGCCCGAGATGCCCGACCACCGGGACGCCCTCCCGAGCCATCGCCTCGATGATCGACGGGCTCGCGGAGCAGTAGACCGAGCTGGCCCCGGCCTCCAACGCGCGGAACGCCACGCGGATGGCCTCCTCCGGCGAGGCCAGACCGTGCGGCGTGGCCGCGGACAGGAAGCTGGTCGGCGCCGCCGCGACCAGCAGCGGCAAACGCGCCTGCGCCTCGGGCGAATCGAAGCTGCAGCTCATCAGGTCCACGCCCGCCTGTTCCGCCGCGGCGGCTTCTTCGGGCGACTTGACGTGGATATGGGTGAGGCAGCGTTTGCCCTTGAGCTGGCGGAGGTCGTGGACGGTGTAGCGTTTCCGCGGTCGGAGCATGGTGCCCAAGGACTACGAGAACACCGGAGCGGATTCAACCGCGATCCGGACGGACCCGGGAGCGCGGGTCTCCCGACCCGCAGCCGCCACGCGTCCGCAAAAGGGCGGCGGCCTCATGGGCCTCGGCGCGGTTGTGCACCTCTCGGACTTCCGCGACTTGGGTGCGTTGCTGGCGGCGCTCGCATCGCGGTGACCCGGGGCAAAGCGGTAGAGGACTACCGCACTCCAGGACGCTGCCGCGACTTCGCCTGCTCCGTGCTCATTCCGCGAGGTTGTGGAGTGCGGCAGTCCCCTGCCGCTTTCATCGGGGCGGGCGGTGGACCCCGACGTGCGATGCCTTTGGCGGCCTGAGACCTGAAACTTGGGACCTGAGACCCGCCCCCCCATCCGATGGGCTACCGTGAGATTTCAAAGTTTGGCAAGCTCGCCTCCAGCGCAACCACAGCCCTGTCGCTCGCTTCAGTGCAGCTGCTGAGATGGAACGTTTGCAAGGAAGCCAGCCCGCCGAACGGCATCAGTTTGCTCTCGCTGCTCCCGTGGTGGGGTGGCGGCCTTCGCCTCCGAGGCGGTCTTGTGCGTTCGGGGCCTCCGCCTCGTCACCTCGGCGGCTACCGGCGCGTCCTCGTCTCCTACGGTTGCCGTAATTTTTGACGGGTTGTCAGGCGGGCAGGTCGCCGGCGGGCCGCGACCGGCAGGAGCCTGGCATCACTTCGCCACGCCGGTGGCGAGGCCGACCTTGGTGATGTCGGCCTGCTGGAGCAGGTCGATCACGCCGACGATGTGCCGGTAGTCCACGTCGTCCGCGCCGCGCACGACCACGCTGGGATCGGTCTCCGCCTGCTTCAGCGCGGCGAAGAGCTTGGGCAGCTCGGCGAGCTTCACCGGCTGGCGGTTGAGCAGGAGGCCGCCCTGGGGATCCACGTCCACGTAGTGGAGCCTGGGCTTCTCGGCCGGGCGCTGCGCCGGGGCCTTGCCGGTGGGCAGGCTGAGGTCGAGGTCGTTGGAGAGCTGGGGCGTGGTGATCATGAAGATCACCAGCAGCACCATCACGAGGTCCATCAACGGCGTGATGTTGAGCTCGTGCATCGTCGCGTTCGACGATTTGGAGAGCCGGCGGCGGCCTCGGTTGGAGCTGGCGGCGGGTGCGCTCATGTCATTGGACGGGCTCGGTGTCGGCGACCGCGTCGAAGCGCACGATGAACCGTCCGGGGAAATCCTTCGGCAGCTTGCGGCCGATGTTCTTGGTCTGGGCGAGCGCGGCGCGGACGGTGCCGTCCCACTTGGCGTCGCCGGAGCCGCGCTTCCAATCCACCGCCGTCACCGCGCCGTCGGGCGCGACGCTGACCTCGGCCTCGGCGACGAACGCGGTGTCGTCCATGCCGTCGGGCTTGGTCCAGCGGGAGCGGAAGGCGTACTCGACGGCCTGCTTGTAGAGCTCCTTCGGGTCGGAGGTGCTCTGCACGACCTTGGCGCCGTCGTTGAAATCGAAATCGGCGCCGATCGCGGGCGGAGGCGCGGCGGCCGGGGCGGCGGCCGGAGGCGGCGCGGCGGTGACGGCGGCGGCGGGCGGGGCGACGACCGCCTTGGGCGCCTCGACCTTGGCCTCCTGCTTGGCGGGTTCGGGCTTGGGCTCGTCCTTGGGTTTCTGCGGCTCGGGCTTCTTCTCCTCCTTCGGCACGATGACGGCGGTGATCTCCTTCATCTTCTTGCCGAGGATGCCCTCGCGCGCGGCGAGGAGGAAGATCGCCAGACCGAGCACGATGTGGAGCCCGATGGAGACGAGGAAGCTCGTCCGGGACTGCTTCTTGGGCTGGCGCTGCGGGATGTCCATGTCAGGAGGCCGGGTTCACTTGGCGACGAACACCTCGGTGGCGAGCTTCACCTTGGCGACGTTGCATTGCTGGAGGGTGTCGAGCGCGGCGCGGATCTGCTTGTAGGGGGACTTGGCGTCGCCGCGCAGGGTCACGTTGAGGTCGGGGTCGTCGGTGCGGAGCTGGATGACCTCGTCGCGCAGCGCGTCGAGGGTGACCTCCTTGCGGTTGAGGAAGATCTTGCCGCCGGCGTCCACCGTCACGTAGTTCACCTTGGGCACGGGCTCCTTGGAGCGCGGAGCGGCCTTGGGCAGCTCGAGGGCGAGGTCGTTGGTGATGGGCGTGGTGGTGAGGATGAAGATCACGAGCAGCACGAACGCGAGGTCGAGCAATGGCGTGATGTTCAGCTCGGTCATCGTCGTGTGCGCGGATCGTGAGCACTTCCTCATGGCGTGGGACGGAGGGGGAGGAACAGCGGGACGGCGTGCGTCACTTCGCGATGAGCACCTCGTCGGAACGCATGGCGGTGTCCGAGAGGGCGTCGCGGATCTCGTCGGCGAGCGCGCGGTTGTCCACGTAGCGGTGCTCGAAGGCGGTGACGAGCTCGCTGACGAAGTTGTCGAGCTCGTTGGTGATGCCCCGGATGTTGGTGACCTGGAAGTTGTAGGCGAACATCGCGGGGATCGCGACGAACAGGCCGATGACGGTGTTGAGCAGCGCGCCGGCGACGCCGGGCGCCATGGCGGTGATGCTCGCGGCCTGCTTCACGGCGATGCCGGCGAAGGTCTCCATCACACCGAACACCGTCCCGAGCAGACCGATGAACGGCCCGCCCGCGACCGCGGTGCTCAGCACGATCATGCCCTTCTCCAGGCCCATCGCCTCGGCGCTCGCGGTGCGCTCCAGCACGGCTTTCACGAGGTCGAAGGAACCGTGGCTGATCTTGGTGGAGGAAGACCGGGCGAGCACGTCGGTCTGGCCCAGGTCGGCCGCCTTGCCGCGGCCTTTGGGCCGGACGCCGACCTCGATGGGGTTGTTCTTGAGATGGTAGGCGAGCTCCTGCGCGCCGGCGACGTAGATCTCGTAGGCCGGGGCGCCGTCGAACTGTTGTCCGCCGCGCGCCAGTTCCAGCGGGTCCTTGGTCTCGCGCCAGGCGGCGAAGAACTTGGCGCTCATCTTCCGCGCTTTGTGCAGCTGGAAGAACTTGTTGATGATGACCGACCAGCTGAAGAGCGAGACCACGGCCAGCATGACCATGGTGATCGCGCCTTCGGCGCTGACCTGTTTGAAGGAGAAGCTGATGGCGTTGGCGAGGATGTAGGGCATGGCGGGGAAAAGTGGGTTGCGGGCGTCGGAAGGGTTCGGGGATCAGTTCGCTTTCGATGTGCCGGGAAGGATCACGGTGACGCGTCCGATGGTGCGGGCGAGGACGGGTTTGGGCGCGGCGCGGCGTTTTTCGTCGTCGTCCTTCGTCTCGGCGATGGCGGCGGGCTTGGCGTCGGAGGTGGCGGCCGCCGCGGCGGTGGAGGTCGCGCCCGCGGCGTTGGCGGTCGCGAAGCCGACCTGTCCCGAGGTGCCGCCGGCGGCGGTGACGTTCTGCGAGAGCAGGGCGGCGTCGATCGAGCCGCCGCTGGCGTTGACGGCGCCGATGCCGGCGACCGTGCCCGAGATGCTGCCGCCGGCGGTCACGGTGGCCGTGCCCTGCGCGAGAGCGGTCACGTTCACGCTCTGCGGCGTGTCGATGTTGATGTTGCCGGAGGCGAAGATCACGCCGATCACCGGCCCGGTGGCGTCGAGGCTCACGTTACCGCCGATCACGCCGGAGCGGCTGGCGTCGATCTTGCCCTCGAAGCCCGGATCGCTGTCGGTCTTGCGGGTGCCGGCGGTGAGCTTCACCGAGGAGGCCGCGGTCGAGGTGTGGTTGAAGGCCGCCTGCACCACGCCGCCGGCGCGGGCGAGGATGTCCCCGCGCGGCGTGTCGATGGTGATGTCGCCCACCTGGGTCGAGCCGTAGGAGAAGGTCGTCGCGAGGATGCCGCTGCCCGGGATGTAGTCGCTCAGCACCTCCACCCCGCCGTCGGGCGTCACCCGCACCTGTTCGACGCTCTGGAGGCTGAGGCCGCCGCTGCCGGCGTCCACGCTGCCTTCCAGCGAGCGCACGGTGATCGCCCCGCCGTCGTAGGCAGCGATGCGCGAGCCGTTGAGCAGGATGTCCTTCTTGGCCACGACCGTGACCGGGCTGCCGGCCGAGGTGTAGATGCCGCGCGCCAGATCGGAGGTGGGAAGGATGATCTCGGAACCGACCTCGATCCGTCCGCCGGACACGACCCGGATCTCGCCGCCCGCTTTGGAGACGATCGCCGAGGAGGTCATCGACAGGTCGCCGCCGAGCTGGATGTCGATGTCCGCGCCCTTGCTTCCGGCCTTGGCCAGAGCGGGGTTGGACTGGGCGCCGGAGGAGATGATGCCCGCGGTCGCGCCGAGATCGAGGTCGTGGGCGCGGACGGTGAGCTTGCCCGGGCCGGCGATCTGGTAGCCTTCGGGCTGGCGTTGCGGCACGTCCTTGCTCGCGTCGTAGAGCGCGTTGATCACCGCGGCCGGTAGCAGCTGGTAGGGCGCGGTGAGCTGGATGCCGTCGAGGTCGACCACGCGCACGCCGAGCGGATCGAGCGGCGGATCGAACACGAGCACGTGGAACGCGAGCAGCGCGTCGCGCGTGTCGTCGGTCAACCGGCCGCGGAACCCGAGCTGCCGGTTCTTGGCGTCGAAGATGAACGTGCCGGAGACCTTCGGTTCGGCGATGTCGAGCAGGGCGAAGTCCGGCACGGGGAAGCCCTCCGGGAACGGCACGAAGGTGTAGTCGCTGCGGTTGCGGATATCGCCGGCGACCTCGATGCGCGTCTCGTCCGAGGCGCGGAGGTTCTGCCCGACGAAGCTGGCGTTGACGACGTCGCCGCCGACGCGGATATCGGCGCGCTTGGGCACCGCCACGAGCAGGTCGCGCAGGTCGCCCGCGATGTCGAGCCGCGCGGGCCGCGTGTCGTCCTGATGGACCGGCACCGGCGCGTGGTCGTCGCGGCCGAACTGTCCGTTCGCGAACGTGAACTGCGTGGCCGCGCTGTCCGACATCACCAGCTCGTAGGTCTTGCCCTCGTCGCGGCTGCGCAGGTCGCCGCCGGCGGTCGTCGTGACGGACAACTGGCCGAGCGGCGACGGGAAGAGCGCGAGGTTGTTGCCGAGCAGCACGCCGCCGGCGCCGGCGGTGATGTCCAACGTGGGCGGATAGAGCACCGGCACGCCCGCCTCGTTCGGGTTGCGCGGCAACGCGCCTCCGAGCAGCTGCACGCCGTCGGTCGCGGTCAGCGTCACCGACGCGGCGGCATCGTAATCGAACCGGTGGAAGGTCGCGTCGCTCGGCCGGCCCGCGCGGTTGAAGATGCCGTTCGGGTTCCGCACCTCTTGGAGCGCGATGTCGGTCGCCGCGACGTCCCACGAGCCCTTCACCAGGCTGAGCGCGAGCTGGCGGTTCGCCTCGCCGGCCGCGTTCGCCGCGGTGATCTTCCCGGTGCCGTTCCGCACGACGAAGTGGCCGTAGACGCTTCCGCCGGCGGTCACGGTCACGTCGCCCGGATCGGCGCCGAACGCGCCGCTGCCGCCGTCGCTGTGCGTGCCGACCTGCGTGGGCAGGAGGCTGACCACGTCCTTGCCCGCGGTGAGCGAGACATCGCCGCCGGCCGCGGTGCTGATGCCGCCCAACCCCGGCGCGACCTCGTAGCCGGAGCCGGCCGAACGGAACACGAAGCCGTCGACACGCGTGCCGGTGTTGATCGATCCACCGGCCGCAGAGACGTTGATGTCGCCGCCGCCGGTCGTGTGGATGAACCCGCGCTGCACGGTGACGTCCTTGCCCGCGGCGATCTTGACCGATCCGTCGGCGGCCGTGATCGAGCTGCCGCCGTTGAGCAGCACCGATCCGGTGCCGGGGACGACCTGGCCGCTCGCGAAGTCTTTGCCCGCGGTGAGGTCCACGCTCCAGCCCTGTCCGGCGATGATCCCGCCCGATTGGCCGAAGCGGAGGTCCTTGCCGGCTTCAAGCGTGAGCTTGGCGCCGGTCGCCGTGGTGTCGGCGAGGTTCCACAGCGTGTTCACGTCGATCGTGCTGCGCGCCTGGAGAGTGATTTGGGAGAAGTTCTCGAAAGCCGAAGGGCTGACCCGGAGCTGGTTCGGCACGTCGCCGGGCTTGATGACGCCCGTGCCGCCGGAGCCCGTGCCCGCGGCGTCGATCACGATGGTGTCCGGATCGATGAGCAGACGTCCCGCGACCGATCCCGCCGCGGCCGAACCATCCACTTCGGCGCGGACACCGGGAAGATCATCCGCCGAGACCTCGATGAAGCCGCCGTCACCGCCGCCGCGTCCTCCGGCGACGCTGACCTTCGCGGTCGGGTCGTCGCGGTAGGCGCGACCGGACTGGATGGTGACCGAGCCGCCCGGGCTGGCGGCGGTGGAGGAATCGCCGCGCGCCGAAGTCTGCGAGCCGGCGCCGAGCGTCACGAGGTCGCTGGCGACGAGCTCGATCACCCCGTTCCGCTCGCGCACCGAATCGGCCTGGACGATGCCCGATTGGTTCACGACCTGGGCGTGCATCGCGATGCTGCCGGCATCGGCGACCAGCTTGCCGAAGTTGTCCACGCTGCCGCCGGGGAGCGCGACCTTGGCGCTGAGGCCGCGGCCGTCCGGGCGATCGGAGACGAGCACCTCTTTGCCGGCGTAGAGGCCGATGTTGCCGTCCGGCGCCATGAGCACGCCCTGGTTGACGACCTTCTCGGCGACGAGGAATACGGAGCCTCCTTTGGCCGCCTCGATGTGCCCGTAGTTGATGATGCTCGCGAGCGGCGGCGCGTAGCTGATGTTCCAAGAACCGCCGCTCGCGAAGTCCGCGGGCGGCCCGCCGGCGGTGGTGGCGACGAAGCTCGCCGCCTTGACCACGGAATCGGGTCCGAACCAGAAGCCCGCCCGGTTGGCGAGCACGACGATGCCGTTGGCCTGGATGGTGCCGAACAGGTGCGACGGGTCCGCGTCGAGCACCTGGTTCCAGACGACCGACGCCGCGTTCGGCTGCTGGAAGCGCGTGGTCTCGCCTGGAGCCAGGTTGAAGGACTGCCAGTTCAGCACCGCCCGGTCCGATACCGTGAGCGTCAGCGTCGGTCCGGTCGCGACCGTGGTGGCGGAGCCGGCCACGACGACGAGGCCTTGCGGGTTGGCCCATGCGACCGGAGCGCAGAGCAGCGACACGAGACCGCCGCAACCGAGCATCCACGGCATCATGGCCGCGGCGTTCGGGCGGGGATCGGTGGTCGGTGTGGGCATCGCGGGCATCGGTTCTATCGGGTGGGAAGCGGGAGGAAAGGCGGTGATCGTGACGTCCTGGTCGCGGTCAGAACTGCGCGCCGACGCCGAAGTAGATCTGCATGTCGCCCGGTCGGCTGAGCGGCGTGGAATGCAGCGCCCAGGCGATGCCGAGACGGAAATCGAAGGTGGTTCCGATGGCGCCGTTGAAGCCGAACCCCGCGCCCCAGAGCTGGACCACGCTCTCGGCGCCCTTCGCCGCGCTCAACGAATAGCTCTGGCCGTAGTCCATGAAGACCGACGCTCGGACCCGCATGGGCATCGAGCCGTCCACCATGCCGATGTCCACCCACGGCGTGCGGGGCTCGAGCGCGAGGCGCCATCCGGTGTCGCCGTAGCGCTCGCCTTCCTGGTAGCCGCGGACGCCGGCGGTGCCGCCGACGCCGAACTGCTCGTTGCTGATGAGCGGTTCGTTCGCCCATTGGCCGTCGGCGCGGATCAGCATGGTCCAATCCTCGTGGATGCGCTGGTCGCGGCTCGCGCTGGCCTGCGCGGTCACATAGGTGCCGGAGGTCTTGGCGTTGCCCGAGGCATCGGAGAACTCGCCGCGGTCGGAGAACGGGCCGCCGGCGAAGTTCACGTTCGCGCCGGCACCGAAGGAGGTGCTGCCCGTCTTGTCGGGACGCGAGGCGTCCCAGCGCGCGGCCAGCGGAAGATAGGTCACGCGCCGGGACCGCGTCGGCTGCGGCGCGGCCGAGGCGTTCACGTTGTGGATCAGCTCGCCGGTCGACGGGTTCACATAGGTGGACTCGACCGTGAAGTTGTTCGTGTTGTGGCTGCTCAGGTGGTAGTTCTTGAGGTCGGCCCCGAGCGACAAGGTGGAGCGGATGCCCTTCAGGTCCGCGAGCGGCTGGGTCCAGCGGAAGCCGGTGCTCTCGGTCGTCGAGAGGTCCTGGCCGGATTCCCCTTTGTAGAGCGCGATGTCCGGGGCCTTGCCGGTGACCGGATCCGGGTTGAGCAGCGAGAGCGGCGTGGTCTTCACGCCGGTGTCGGTGGTGGAACGGCTGGCGAAGAAGTTCAGCTCGCTGCGGCCGGAGGCGGGCGGCAGGCGGAACTGGCGGGAGGTCTCGTCGTAGCCGAAGCGCTGCGGTTCCGCCTCGACCAGCGCAGGCAGCGACCTCGGCGCGGACACCGGCATCCGGTAGAAGGCGCTGTAGTTCGCGATGGCCGGGCGGTCGAAGATGTTCCAGCCGGTGTCGGCCTCCTTGAACTGCTGCATCGCGAACCCGTACTGCAGGCCGAAGGAGTGCTCGCGTTGCCAGAGGTTGTTGTACTGCGCCGAGGCGCTGCCGCGGAGCTCCGGCGTGCCGGGCGTCGCCTGGTTGTTCAGCTCGAAGCGGCCGTGCAGCGGGAACTGGTCCTTCACCTTCAGCAACAACGCCGAGGTGCCGGGCTCGGGCCCGGGCTGGATCTGCGGATAGATCTGGCGGTCGCGGTTCCCGTTCGCGATGTCGAGCTCGGCCTGGAACAGCTTGCTGTTGAGGAAGACGTTCGTCGTCAGCCCGGGAAGCGAGCGGCGCACGTTCTCGGCGCTGAACCAGCGGTTCCCCGTCACGTTGATCTCCACCAACCGGCCCTCGGTGACCTTCACCGTCACCACGCCGTCGGTCAGCTTCTGCGGCGGCAGGCTCAGCGAGACGGTGGCGAACCCGCGGCCGCGATAGGCCAGCTGCAACGCGGAGAGCGCGGCGCGGATGGTGTCGAAGCTCGCCTTCTCCACGATGAAATCGGCGACGATGGTGTCGACCACATCGGCGGGCAGCAGCGTGTTCCCTTGGAGGTCGAAGCGGCGGATGGCGAAGGTCGGCCCGGCGGGTGCGTTCGTCTTGGAAGCGGAAGCAGCGCCCGGAGCGGTCGGGGCAGGGGACGCGGGAACGTCCGCCGCGAGCGCCTGGGCTCCGATGGCGAGCAACGCCAAGAGCGCCACGGCGGTGGCCAGCGGGCGGGCGGCCGGGGCGGGACGCCGTCGAGGTCCGGATGCCGGCTCGTTCTGGCGGCGCCAGTTCGTCGGCGTCATGCCGAAGCGCCGCTTGAAGAGCGCGTTGAACAGCCCGAGATGCCGGTAGCCGCTCTCGAGCGCGACGTGGATCACCTTGGCGTCGCTCCCGGCGAGCAGCTCGCGCGCCTTCAGCAGACGCAGCTCGGTCTGCTTCTCCCGGAACGAGGTCCCGACCATGTCGTGGAAGAGCCGGCTGAGATGACGCGCGCTGCAGCCGAGCTCGCGGGCGAACTCCTCGACCGAGCGCTCCGTCAGCTCCGCCTCGGGGAACTGCGCGAGCCATCCTTGCAAGCGGGCCCGGGCATCGGTCGGCGCGGGCACCGAGGCGACCGGACGCGACAGCTCGGCGGCCAGGACCTCCGCCAACAGCGACAACAACCGGCAGCGCCGGAGCACCGCGGACGATGCCGTGTCGGCGAAGATCGCGCCGGCTCCGAGGGCCGATGGATGGTCCGCGGCGAGCCGCCTCGGAGCGACGGACCTCGACGCGACGTCGAGCGCCTGTTGTTCGGCGAAGGTGAAGAGTCCGGGCAGGTTCTCCGGCCGCACCACGGCCCACGAGAGCACCACCTCGCCCAAGCGGCTGGCCAGGAGCGTGCCTTCCGTCCGCGGCGGCGTGACCAGGAGGTCGCCCGGCGCCAGCTCCAGCGCGGTGCCGGCGTGCCGCCAATACCCGTGCCCCAGGCCGAGCCGGCAGACCAACCAGCCCTCGGCAGGCGCCGACCATTCTCCCGCGGGCGGGAGGGTCAGTTCTCGGACGGACAAGTTCTCGGTCTTGGACACGCGGCGCGGACACTGGGAACCCCGTGTGACAGCACCGCGACACCATCTCGACAAACCGGTGAAGCTAGCGTGACGGTCCGGTGACGGACGTCGCTTGCCGAGGTCCGGCAAGCGCGACTCCCGGCCCGGTCCCGTTCACCGATCCACTTGAAACGTCGCCCGAAGATACCGAGAGTCCATCGATGAATTCCCTCCGCATCGGGGCGCTCGCCGTCGCCTGCTTGGTCTCTTTGGGTCGTCTGGTCGCGGACTTCGCGATCCGCGATGGCGACCGCGTCGTCTTCCTCGGCGACAGCATCACCGAGCAACGCCTCTACACGACCTACATCGAGGCGTACGCCCTCGCCCGGCATCCGGCGTGGAAGCTCAGCTTCCGCAACGTCGGTTGGGGCGGCGACACCGCTTGGCTCCGCCAGCGGGCGCATCCGGACGAGAAGACCTTGTTCGCCGCCGAGGGCAGCGCGCTGGACACGATGGTCGAGGACTCCGTCGGCAAGGGCCTGGGGCGGGATGTGCTGCCGCTCAAGCCCACCTTCGTGACCGTGAAGTTCGGCATGAACGACCATTCCTACCAGAAGTTCCGGCCGGACATCTTCCGCGCCTACGCGCGGAGCCAAGCGGAGATCGCCAAGGTCCTCGGCGGAGCCGGCGCGCGGGTCGCCTTCCTGACGCCGCAGCCCATCGAGGAACGGCGGCCCGATCCGGACAAGGACGACCGCAACCTGTCCCTCCGCCAGTTCTCCGACGGGCTGAAGGAAGTCGCCGCCCAAAACGGCGCGTCGTTCGTGGACCAGTTCGCACCTTACCTGGGCCTCATGATGGCGGCGCGGGCGAACGATCCCGCGGCCTTCATCGGCGGCGGCGATGCAGTCCACCCCGGACCTGCCGGGCAGACGCTGATGGCTTGGGCCGTGCTGAAAGGCCTGGGGGCCTCGGCCGCCGTGTCCGAAGCAGAGATCAAGCTCCCCGCCGGAACGGTCACCGCGGCCGGCTGCACGGTGGCGGATGTGACCGTCGCTGGCGGCGGTGTCGCTTTCGACCGGCTCGACGAGGCGCTCCCCTTGCCGATCGACCAACGGGCGGAACCCGCGCTGAAACTCGCCCCGGTCCTGGATGAACTGAGCCGATACACGCTGCGGGTGACCGGCCTCGCCGAAGGGAATTATGACATCACCATCGACGGCGAATCGGCGCGGAAGGCCAGCGCCGCCGAACTGGCCGCCGGGATCAATCTCAGCAACGCCGACGGCCCCGTGACCCGGCAGACCCGGGAGCTGCTGGCGTTGGTCTTCCACAAGAACAACCGCTATTTCGACCGCTGGCGCTCCGTCCAGCTCTACTCCTTCCCGGAGTGGGCCAAAGGCCCGGACGCCGAAGCGCGCCGGACAGCCGAGCTCAGCCGCATCGACCAAGAGATCGCGGACGACGAGGCCAAGATCGAGGCCGCGCGGAAACCGCGGTCGCACCGGTTCCAGATCAAGCCGGTCAACCCCTGAAGGCCCGGGCGCTCCGGCCCGAGCCCGGGGCGCCCGCTCTCCGATGCCGGTCGGCAACGAGGGCGATCCGCGGTGTCCACGCGGCCCGCGGCTTCGATGGAACGGCGCTCGACGGGCCGACCCGGGCGGCGGCAGGAGCCGCTCCGCCTACCGCTTCAGGCTTCGTTCGAAATAGGCGATGAGCGCGGCCTCGGCCTTCGCAGCGTCCGCGCCTTGGAAGCCGTGGCCCGCGCCCTCCAACGTCAGCAGCTCGACGGCCACACCGGAGGCCGCCAGACGGTCGCGCATCCAGAGCGCCTGTTCATAGGCCACATACTTGTCCTCGGTGCCGTGGATGAGGAGCGTCGGCGCGGCGGCGGGCGTGACCCAGTTCAACGGGCTCGAGCGGATGTGCCGCGGGAGCGCGGTTTCCAGGTTGCCGCCGAGCCAGAGCGGCAGCACCTCGTGCGCGTCCACGCTCTTGCCGTACGACTTGGTGAAATCGCTCGGTCCATAGACGTTCACCACGCACGTCACGGCGCTGGAGTGGCCGGGGTTGTCCGTGCCCTCGAACTCCGCCACGCCCGCCGTGACGCCGAGGAACTGCGCGAGGTGCCCGCCCGCCGAGCTGCCGGTCACGCCGATGCGCGCGGGGTCGATGCCGTGGCGCGCGGCGTTCGCGCGGAGCCAACGGACGGCGGCCTTGGTGTCGTGGACGGCGGCC
>CANGMH010000089.1 GCA_947454005.1 Verrucomicrobiota bacterium | reverse complement strand
GAAGGAGCAGAAGGGCTTCATGTACCACTTCCGCGTGGAGGTGGTGGAGGCGCCGGGCACGTTCCTGACCATCGCCACGACGCGGCCCGAGACCATCCCGGCGGACACCGCCGTCGCGGTCAATCCCAAGGACCCGCGCTACACGCACCTCATCGGCAAGCACGTCTATCGCGCGCTGCCGCTCGACGTACCGAAGGAACAACGCGTCATCCCCATCATCGCGGACGACCACGTGACCTTCGACTTCGGCACCGGGGTGCTGAAGGTGACGCCTGCGCACGACAAGGCCGACCACGAGATCGGCCTGCGGCACAAGTTGCCGGTCATCGATATCCTCACGCCCGACGGCAAGATGACGGCGGGAGCCGGTGCGGAGCTGGCGGGTTTGGACCGCTTCGTCGCGCGCAAGCGGTCGATGGAGCTCCTCGAGGCCGCGGGCGCGCTGGAGAAGGCCGAACCCTACGTGAACAACGTGGGCTTCAGCGAACGCGCCGACGTGCCCATCGAGCCGCGCCTGAGCGAGCAGTGGTTCCTCAAGTATCCGAGCGTCGCCGAGTCGCAGGCCTGCGTGGCGGACGGGCGGATGAAGTTCTATCCCGAGCGCTGGGCCAAGGTGTACGACCACTGGCTGAACGGCATCCAGGACTGGTGCATCAGCCGCCAGTTGTGGTGGGGGCATCGCGTGCCGGTGTGGGTGCATCGGAATACTAGTCAAACTACGCCGAAGCCTCTCCCTTATGGTCTCGCCCCTGAATTGGGAAAAATCGGCAAATCCGGAGGCAAAGAAGTCTCATTGTCTCAAAAACCGGGCCATTCGACCTATGTGCGTCACGAGGAACTCTATGCGGACGACAATTCTCCTACGGTTTACGCGGCTACAACCTCAACAGAGGAGGCGCGAATACTCGAATCCCTCGGCTTCACCCAAGACCCCGACGTGCTCGACACGTGGTTCAGCTCCTGGCTCTGGCCGTTCGCCACGATGGGCTGGACCGACGACAAGGAGACCGATGCGAAGAACGCCACGCTGAAGGCCTTCTACCCGACGACCGATCTCGTCACCGGGCCGGACATCATCTTCTTCTGGGTCGCGCGCATGATCATGGCCGGCTACGAGTGGATGGGCGACCTACCGTTCCGGAACGTCTATTTCACCGGCATCATCCGCGACAAGCAGGGCCGCAAGATGTCGAAGTCGCTCGGCAATTCGCCCGACCCGCTCGACCTCATCGCCAAGTACGGCGCCGATGCGTTGCGCTTCGGCGTGATGCGCGCGGCGCCGCTCGGGCAGGACGTGCTCTTCGACGAGCAGACCGTCGAGCTCGGCCGCAACTTCTGCAACAAGCTGTGGAACGCCTGCCGCTTCCGGCAGATGGTCGGAACCGCCGACAGCGCCATCGAGGGCGAGATCGATCCGTCGATGCTGACCGCGGACGACCGGTGGATCCTGCTGCGGCTCGACCAAGCCATCCGCGAGGTCACGCAGGCGATGGCCGACTACAAGTTCAGCGACGCGACGGCGGCGCTCTACCGGTTCTTCTGGAGCGAGTACTGCGATTGGTATGTGGAGGCGTCGAAGGCGGCATTCTACGGCGCGGACGAGAAGCTCAAGGCGAACAAGCTGGCGGTGATCGACTTCGCGCTCGGCCATCTGCTGCGGCTGTTCCATCCGTTCCTGCCCTTCATCACCGAGGAGCTGTGGCACGGCATGGGGTTCAGCGCCGACATGCCCGCGGAACAGGGCGGCAAGACCATCATGTTCGCCGCGTGGCCCAAGGCGTTCAGCGACGAGGAGAAGACCTACTTCGGCCTCGACGAGACCGCGGACAAGGTCGCGCAGTCGAAGTACGACCTCGTGGCGCTCGGCCGCGGGCTGCGCCGGGATTGCAAGATCGATCCGGCGAAGAAGGTGAAGTTCGTGCTGCGTCCCGGCGGCGAGCTGCCGGCCACCGAGGTCGAGGTCATCAAGCTCCTGCTCAACGCCGAGGCCGTCGAGGTGGTCGCCGCCGGTTGGGTCGCCGAGAAGGGCACGCCCATGGCGGCGAACGCGCTGGGCGAGCTGTTCCTGCCGTTGACCGGTCTCGTGGATTACGCCGCCGAGCGCGAGCGCTTGGGCAAGGAGCTGGAGAAGATCCGCGCCGAGGTCGACAAGGTGCAGGTGAAGCTCGCCAACCCGGCGTTCGCCGAGAAGGTCCCGGCCAAGGTGCTCGAGGAGCACCGGCAACGTCTGCTCGACTGGCAGGCGAAGGAAAAGCAGGCGCAGTCCGCCCTGGACAATCTGCCGGCCTAGCCGGGGCCGCGGGACCGAGGCCGCGGCGATGCGACTTGCCAGCGGCCGACCGCTCGGCGATGCAGCGGGCCGATGCCTGCCGCGCCGCCCAAATCCGGAGCGCCGGAAGCGCGCCGGTTCCGGACGCGCGTGCTCGCGGGCAGCATCCTGCTGAACGTGACGCTCGCCATCGGACTGGCCTGGCCGGGCGTCGAACGCGCTTTCTCCGGAAGACAGGAACGGGAGCACGGCCGGCCGGGCAGCGACAGCCCGATCGGAGCCGACGCCGGCAAGATTTCGGAGAGTCCGCGGTCATCGCAGCCGCGGCAGCGTTCGGTCTGGTCGCGACTGGAGTCGACGAACCTCACCGAGTTCGCCGCGAACCTGCGCCGGGTCGGATGTCCGGACGAGACGGTGTGCGACATCCTGCGCCCGGTCATCGAGCGGGACCACGCGGTCCGACAGGAACAGGCCCGCTTCATCGGCGACTTCTGGGCCACCGGTGACCGTCGACGGGAACAGCGCCGCCGATCGATCGACCAACGCGCGGCGTTGACCGAGGAACGGGACCGCCTGCTGTCGGAACTCGCTTGCGGCCCGAGGGAACCCAAGGATTTCGACACCCCTTCCACGCGTCTCGTGATCGAGTTGTTGACCGGGTTCTTGGGTAGCGACCGGCAGAGTCATCTCTTGACGCTCATCACCGAGGCAGAGGCCCGTCGCCAATGGTGGCAGGAACGTATCGACGGTGTGCCCTTGCCCGAGGACCTCGCGGCGATCCGCCGCGAACGGGACGCCTTCGCCGCGCGTCTCGATCGGCTTCTCCCCGGCGCGGACCGCGACGAGCTGGAGCTACGGATCGTCGCGATGGTGAAACACGAAGCCATGGGACGCGCGGACCGCATGGCGGGCCTCGGTCTGACCGCGGTCGAGCTGCGCGAGTTCTGCCGCATCGAAAGGGATGCCGACACCAGCCCGTTGGAGGAGTTGATGCAGTTCTCCAGACTCTTGGACGACGCGCCGGCGAAGCGCGACGAAGCTGGAACGGCAGAAAGACTGCGAGCCCTCCTCGGTGATGAACGTTTCGGCGACTGGCAAAGGCAGAACGACCCGGCCTTCCAACACGCGGAGCAGTTCGCCAAGGACTTCAAGCAACCGGCCGGCACCGCGGCCCGGGTCCACCAGGAGATGGAACGGCTCCGCGCCGAACTCCCCGGGCTGCGCACCGCATGGGACACCGATCGCGAAGCCGTCCGGCACGCGGTGCAGGAACGACGCGTCGAGTTCCGCCGTCGCCTGACGGAGATCTTGGCCGGGGTGCCCGCGGATCGGCGTGACGGCGCCATCGAAGCCTGGGTGGAGACCGCCATCCGGGAGGCTTGGCGCCAGCCATGATACGTCCCTCCGCCATCGCGCTGTCGCTCGCGCTGAACGCGCTGCTGCTGATCGCCCTCGTGTGGCGGGGACGACCGTCCGCCGGTCGGGCGGCGGCACGGCCCGGCGAGAGCGGGCCGGTGCCTGCGGCCGCGTCCATGGGCACCTCGCGTTCCGCCTCTGCCGGACCGAAGGCCGTCGAGGATACTACTCCGGCGTTCGATTGGTCCCAGCTCCCGATGGAACCGTGGGAGGCGTATCGCGACGGACTCCGACGCATCGGCTGTCCCGACCGCACTGTCCGCGCGATCCTGGAACCTGCGGTCAGGCACGCCTACTCGGAGCGGGCACGTGCGTTGGCCGCGCCCTACGTGGGCCAGTTCTGGCGGTTCGTCGTGCCTCCGTCGGAAGCGCGCCGGAAACCGTTGGAGGACGCGGTGAAAGCGCTCGAAGAAGAGGAGAAGAGGGTACTGGATGCTTTGTTCCGCGGCCTCGGTGGACCGGATGACGGGGTAGCGGGGCCGGATCCGGGGACCGCGGCGCAGCTCGGGTTCCTGCCGTCCGCCGTCGGCGATCGCGCGGCCGACGCGCTGCGGCGGAACCAAGAGCGGACGGCCGAGTTCCACCGGACCTTCCAAGGCGACGACGCCCGACGACGTCAGGAAGGGGTCAAGGCCTTGCAAGGAGAACTCGACGCCGACCTCGACTCGTTCCTCACGCCCGAAGAAAAAGCGCAGTTCAAGCTGCGCCGCTCCCCGTTCGCTTGGCTTCGCGAGCTGACCGGCATCGTGCTGACCGAGGAGGAGCTCTCGAAGGTCATCCACGCCAAGGAGCAGCTGGCTGCCGAACCGTTGGGCGACAACGAACGGACCGCGCGGGAAAAGGCGGAGCTGGCGAAGTTGCTCGGACCCGAGCGGGCGACGGAACTCGAGCGCGCGGAGGACGGAGAGTTCCAATCGTTGCTGCGGATGGCGGACCGCTTGGAGGTCCCGACCGAGCAGGCCACCTCGTTCTGGGCGGCCCGGCGGCAAGCGGCCGAACTTGCCCAAACGGCGCTTAAAGATCCGGCCCTGAACGATCCGGACCGGCAGGCGCGACTCGCCGAGCTCCGCGGCTGGATCGGAACGCAGGCCGAAGCCTTCCTCGGCGGCGGACGTGGGCGGGCCACCTGGGAACGCGCGGAGAAGACCTGGCTGGACCAGCAGTTCAAGCTGCCCGAACCGGACCCGCTCGCACCGCCGGCGCCGACGCCGACGCCGTGAGCGCTGGGCCGGCTCGACGCGGTGGTGCCCTGGGGCCGGGGTCGGCAGGACGTCGGACTTCGCGGGCTCAGAGCCCCGGGGTATGGTGCAGCGTGAAACGCGTCACCTCGTTGCCGTGGCCCGGAGACGCGATGACGTCGGAGATGTCGTCCAGCGTCGCGATGCTCTCGTCGCCTTTGTGGATGGTCCATCCGGCGACCTTCAGCACCTGTCCCAGCGGGGTCCGGACGATCTCGTCGGCGTGCGCGGTGCCGAAGAACGCCGGCCATAGGGTGTATTGGATCGGCGCCGTCAGGAACGGGCAGGCGACCTTGTACGTGTCTTCGGGAGCCGGGAGGAAGGGGTTGAAGAGCACCGTCAGTTTCAGCGCGGCGCGGCCGTCCTTCGACGTGAGATCGACACCGAAATCCACGGCGTCGATGGAACCGTTCCCGCCGACCATGACGGCCTCCGAGAAGCTGCATGGGAGCGGCACCGCGTTGCTCGTGAGCTCCGCCTCGGTGACGCGGACCACGCCGCTCCCCTTGAGGGTCTTCAGCGCGCCGGCGGCATCGATCTCCATGTGGACGGGGATCAGCGTCTTCACCCGGGAATGCGCCTTGCCGAGGGCCTTGATGTCGTAGACGTAGTCGCTGTCCATCTCGAACTCGAAGCTGGCGCACTCCTTGACGAACTTGCGGTACAAGCCGCGTTCACCGTCGGTGAAGGCAGGCGCCAACAGCGGCGTCTCCGCCCAGTGCCCGGCCGAGATCAACCGGGCGATCCGCGTGAGGTCGTGCCCGAGGCAGCGGAGCCGGGACTCCTCGATGCTCCGGATCACGGCGTCGTGGCCTCGCTCCAGCGCCGCCTTGGTCTCGGCCGACAGGCCGGCCTCGACCCGTGGGTCCTCGATCGAGGTCAGCACCACCGCGGCGTGCCAATCGAGGAGCGTGTGCAACGCGCTGTCGAGCAGGTCGTCGTTCCCGAGCGCTTCGTTCAGCGCGTTCATCACGTCGGCTTCCCATCGGGCGCGGAGCCGCTGGAGCACGAGGGCGAGGCCGGCATCGGTGAACTGCGGGCGGGGCGACCGCCGTGCCGCCGAAACGGCCGTGCCGGACACGACGAGCGCCAGTCCATGCTCGGACTGGTCGCGGACCGTGGACGGCACCCGTTTCGACAACGCGGTGAACCCGGCGATGTCCGTGCCGCCGACACCGAAGTTGCCCAGCCCGGCCGACACGAACGTGGCCGTCCTCGACGCGACGGACACGGGCACGAGATGCAGCTCGCCGTCCGTCGCGCGCCAGCGGAAACCGACCGGCACCGGCCCCGGGACGGCCTTGGCCGCGGTGACCTTCAGCGTCGCCGGGACCCGCAGCTGCAGATCGGCCGGCTCGATGGTGACCGCGCCGAGGAGCCCTCCGGCGAGCGTCAGGCCGCCGACCGGGCCGACGACTTTCATCGTCACGTCCGCGAAGCCCGGCAGCGCCCGTGGCGGGATGGTGAGCTCGTAGACCGTGAGGTTGTCGTCCGTGAGCGTGAGAGTCCCGCCGTCGCTGGTGATGAGCGCTCGCCTCACGAAATCGCCGTCGGACGTGGCGGTGACCCGGAGCGGAGCGGGGGTCTCGTCCGCGGCCGCGTCGCGGACGCGCAGGAAGTAGCCCTGGAAGCCCGTCGGATCCGCCTCGAACCGCACGGTCCCGGTCCCGTTGGTCGCGATCTCCTGTGGCCGCCAGCCGACGAGGTCGGTCGACCGTTCGAGCACGATCGCCGGCGCGCCGGAGGTCGCTCGGATGCCCAACGACGGGGCGGTCGCCGGGACGAGCGCCAAGGTCGGCGCGGCCACGACGGCGATGATGGATGCGGACGTGATCGCCGCGGCGATGATGAGGCCTTGGCGGTGGATGGATGGGGACATAGGCGCAGAGAAACGGGATGGAAGACCGGGGCTCACTCCACGCGACCGCGGAAGAAACCCGGTTCGGTGGCGGGCAGGACGAGCTCGAAGGTCGGACTCGCCGGGGTGGTGTTGGTGTACGGGGCGAAGGGGCCGGGAAGCGTCGCGGCCCGGTCGAGGAAGAACACGCGGCCGACCGCGGATTCCACCGTCAACGCCAGTTGCCCGTCGGGACGGAGCGCGATGCCGCGGAGGACCGGCGCCGAGACGACGGTGCCGACGGTGCCGACGGTCTTCAGCGTCATCCGCGTCGAACGTCCCAGCGCGGTGATCCCGCGGGACGTCGTCCCGGGCATGACCTTTCCTTGGTCGGTGATCCGGAAGAAACCGAGCGTCACGACATAGGTCTTGCCCGGTTTCAGCAGGTCTTTCGGGACCACGACCGAGGTCGCCGTGACGGCGAGCGGCTTGCCGGCGCAGGCATCCGGAAGCGACAAGACCGTGTCGCCGGCCTCGTCGGTGATCGTGATCGAGAGGCTATCGGCCGCGCCCGACCCGGCGAACGCATCCCAGCCGAGCGCGAAGTCCTTCGCCGGGTCGATGTTTTGAGCAGCGTCGAAGTCCGAGAACCGCGGCACCGGCGGATATCCCGTGGCCCCGAGGTCCAGCACGGTGTGCACGACGACGGTCGTCGGCGACGTCTTGTCGCGGAACTCGAAGTCGTACGTGCCTGCCGGATACGCCGCGTCGAGTTCGCCGCGGTTCGGGAAGACCTGGGTCAAGAGCTGGACACCGGCGAACTGGGTGAAGAATTTCAGCTGATGCGGTTTCGGCGCGGGATCCGCCGGGAACTCCAGCGCGGCGTATCCGGGCGGTGCGCCGGGGACCTCCGCGAACGCTTGGATCACCGCGCCGTTGGTCGTGTCGTTCACCGGTGTCCCGGTGCCGGTCTGGAGATAGTTCACCAGCTTGGTGACGCCGAAGCCGGCATCTTCCATCGCGGTCGCGCCGGCGCACACCTTGCCGTCCGCGCCGACCGAGGTCAGGAAGGTCCCGCTCGACGTCGCGAGCGGGTTGCCGGCCGTGTCGCGGAACCCGTCGACGCCGCCTTTGAGCGTCCAGGTGACGACCGCGTCCACCGGCCATCCTCCGCCGGCCTGGTTGTAGAGCGCTACGAGCGACGTCGATTGACCATCCCACAATAGCGTCAGCTTCGCCGAATCGAGCGTCAACGGGGCGCCGGCCTTCGTCGCGGTGAACGTCAGCGGTCGCCGACCCGGGTCCATCGGTTCGCTGAACTGGACCGCGAACGGTGACAGCCGGTTGGTCATGAGGGCGCCGTCGGCCGGGATCGAAGCGGTCAGGACGGGCGGCGTCAGGTCGGGCGGGGCACCGCCGCCGGCGGCGGTGTGGATCGTGGCCGTGGTCACGCTCGAGAAGCCCACGGCCAAGGCCAGGCCCGCGTCCGGTGCGTGTCCGGTGATGCGGACGGACGACAGTTCCACCGAGTACTCGGTGGAAGCGGACAAGGTCCGGGCCGCGACGGTGAACTCGACCGGATCGCTCCCGAAGAACTCCTCGGAGTAGACCGGGATGTCCGTCCCGGATCGGATCACGAGGCGCAGATAGTCGTCCGGGCCCGGCGCGTTGAGCGGCGAGGCCTTGAGGATGAGATCGGAATCGGCGTCGATCGACTGTGCCGCGGCCAGGTCCAGGATCTTGGGCGCGTCCGGATAGGCCGCGGTGCCGAGGACGGCTGCACCGCTGAGGACCAAGCCGAAGGCGTCCAAGCTGACCGTGTAGGTGCCGGTCCCGTAGGTCCGGTCGAGTTCCGCGCCGGTCGCGGCGGAATCCGTGAACGTGAGGTCGTTTCCTTGTGCCACGCAATCGCGCCGGGCCGCCGACGGGAGGACGAGCGCCGCGGTCGATCCAAGGACGGCGAGGCCTTCGCCGAAGTACGAGATGCGGAACGGCCGGTCGGCGGCCTCCACCGGGTCCGCGGCCTGGCGCTGCTCGAACCGGTGGGATTTGACCAGCAGCGAAGGATCCTGAGCGAGGCAGGCGAGACAGGAGAGCGAAAGCGCGACCAGCTTAGGCAGGAGATATCGGTTCACCGACGATAGTTCGCCGGTGAGCAGACTTTTTTTTCAGAAGATCCGCGGGGGCGCGGAATCATCTTCCTTGGCCGCGAGATGCATAGGTCCGCCGTGCCGGTCAGCGCGCGGATCGAGGACCGGAAAAAGCGCGCTTCGCCGGCCTCAACGGGCGCGCAGGAGCTTCGCGATCTCCACGGCGTCGAGCTGGCCGTCGCCGTCCAAGTCGAACGCCTTGAGGTCCGCCTCGGGGCCGCGCCATAGGCGGAGTTCGACGGCGTTCAGCTTTCCGTTGCCGTCGAGGTCGCGGCGCGCGAGCACGTCGGCCACCGTCTCATCGGCGGCTTCCTTGGGCGGAACCGCGTCGGGTCCGGGTTTTGCGGCCGGCCTCACCGAGTTGATGATCTCCGTGAAGAGGCTCTGCGGGAAACGGGCACGGAGCTCGGACGCGAAAGCTTCGAGCTTCTCGGGTTTGTCGAGACCCACCGGGTCGTGGGCGAAGGCCAGGAGGAACAACGATTCGGCGTCGGCGTCGTCGCGGGGGCGGCCGTCCGGAGCGAGCATCTCGGCGACCTTCGCGGGGTCGCCGCTGAAGAAGGCGTGGACGGCGCGTTCCTTCGGCGGAAGGGCGGCGAGCCTCGAGCCGATCTCGGCGGGCCGGAAGGCATCGGGCGTCCAGCGGGCCGGAGGAACGGCGAGCAGGGGGGTCTTTTCGATGGCCACGAGAGGGATGGCCGTCGGGACGTGGCCGACGTCCAGTCCGAGCCAGAGGTGGCGCGCGTCGGCCGCGAGGGTCCGGACCGGGGAGCCGACGGGGAACCATCCGATCCACTTCTTGCTCGGCATGTGGAAGAGCAGCACGCGCCCGCGCTCCGTGTTCGCGCCGTCGGTGGTGGCGATCCACAAGAACGACGTGTCCGCCAGCAGGGCGGTCACGCCGCCGGGGATCCGGCTCGTGGGCAGCACCGGGCTGACGGTGAGCCGGGCGTCGGCGCTGGCGCGCGCGAACCGGGCGCGCTGCCGCATGCGGTCGCGGACCCCGGACATCACCCTCGCACGAGCCTGGGCGTAGGCGGCGGGCGAGGCCTGGTAGCCGGGCGCGATGGTGATGCCGAGCCCGCCGGGCACGGTGACCTCGAGCGGCGCGAAGCGGTCTTCGACCGCGCCGGTGTCGGGGTCGATCCAGTGCAGCCCGGCATCGCTCCCGAGCCAGAAGCCGCCGCCGCCATCGCCCGCGGCGCAGACCAGGTCCGGTTTCTCCAAACGGGGCGATCCTCGGCCGAGCAGGTCGCCGAACGGCACCCACTGGGAGGCGCGCACATGACGGTTGACCACCCGGGTGCCGGTCGCCGCGAGCATCCAGTCGCGCGAACCGGCGAAGATCCGCCAAGCCGGCGGGACGCGCGGGTCGAGGTTCGGCGCGGGGACGCTGGCGCGCGTGAAATCGTTCGCGTTCGGTGCCAATCCGAACAATCCGCCGGACCGGGCCATCGCCACGATGCTGCTGTCGACGTCCGCGAACCCGACGAGGTCGGTGGCGGTCACGCCGCGCGAGGGACCGAATGCGTCCACTGCCAAGGTCTGCGTGTCGAGCGAGGCGATCCCGCCGTCGAGCGCGAGCCACAGCTTCCGATGGCCCGCGTGGAGGGCGTTCACCGCGTGTGTCTGCAACGGGCCCCGGACGGGCTCGAGCGTGTTCGCCGCCGGGTCGAACATCCAGATCCTGCCTGTGCCCGGCGGGAGATTCGTCGCGCCTTGCGGGCGGACGGTGAGCCAGAGCTTGCCGTCGCAGAGGGCCGTCGCGTCGACCGCGGTCACCGGGAGCTCGCGCGGGAACCGCGCGGCCAAGAAACGCGGCGGGACGAAGGGCGGGACCATCTCCAGCCGGCGCAGCACGAACGCCGAGGCCGGGGCGACGTTCGTGGACTTCTGAGGGGCCGTCGTCGTCTTGACGGGAGGGAGGTTCGTCGGCACGGCCGGATCCGCGGCCCGGGCGACCAGAAAGGCGATAGCCGGGGCCAGCGCGATGGAGAATAAGCGGAGCAAGGGCAGGGAAGGTGGCGACGAGGAGCGCGCGGGTCAACCGGGCTCGGCCGTGGTCAGCCTTCGAACGCCCGGGGCGGTCCGAGGATGACCGATGCCATCACGGCTTGCCGGGCCGTCTTGGGCTGGCGCAGCAGGGCGAGCACCTGCTCCATCTCGGCCGAGCGTCCGCCGGACCGTTCGCGGACATGGTCGGGCGATGCGTTGGCGATGCCTTCGTCGACCTCGCGCAGATGTGCTGCCACCCGCGTCTCGAGGCCGGCGGCAACGGCGTAGGCATCGTCGGCGGGCGCCAGCGTGGCGAGCTCCTGGCCCGGGGCGGGCGCGGATTCGATGTCGGCGGATTCGTCGATCGCCGGGTCGGCATAGATCGGCGGGCGGACGGGACCTCGCGCATTTCGCGGAAGCGGCGGCGGCACGGTCTCGACCCGGGCCTCGCGGGGTGCTTCGCCCGGCTCTCCCATCGTGCTCCATCGAGGTTGGACGGGCGGGAGCGGAGGCGGCGACGGCGGTCGACGCCCTTCGGGCCGCGGCAGCCGGCCGAGCACTTTGTGGCTCTCGGAACGTTCCGGCATGGTCTCGCTCTCCCACGGCCGGTCGAAGGGATGCTTCGGTTTGCCGAACGCCTTCGCCAGCGCGGCGATGACCGCGATGCCGACGATGAGGAACGGCTTGAGCGAACCGAGGTCGAATCCGGCGATCATCGGAGCAAGGGAGCGGAGGTGCGGTTCAGGCCTTGTTGCCGGCGATGCTCTCCCTCATGCCGGTGTCGGCCTGGAGGTTCTTCATCTTGTAGTAGTCCATGATGCCGAGGTTGCCGCTGCGGAAGGCCTCGGCCATCGCCAATGGGATCTGGGCCTCGGCCTCGACGACGCGGGCGCGCATCTCGGCGACGCGCGCGATCATCTCCTGCTCGGTCGCCACCGCGGCGGCGCGGCGGACCTCGGCCTGGGCCTGGGCGATGAGCTTGTTCGCCTCGGCCTGCTCGGCCTGGAGCTTGGCGCCGACGTTCTCGCCGACATCCACGTCCGCGATGTCGATGGAGAGGATCTCGAAGGCGGTGTTCGCATCGAGCGCCTTCTCGAGCACGTTCTTGGAGATGCGGTCCGGGTTCTCGAGCACGACCTTGTAGCTGTCCGAGGAGCCGATGGTGGTGACGATGCCCTCGCCGACGCGGGCGATGATGGTCTCCTCGGTCGCGCCGCCGACGAAGCGGTCGAGATTGGTGCGGACCGTGACGCGGGCCTTGGCCTTCACGACGATGCCGTCCTTGGCGACGCCGTCGATGGTGGCGCGGCCGGAGGCGGGGTTGGGGCAGTCGATGACCTTGGGGTTGACCGAGGTCTTCACGGCCTCGAGCACGGTCTTGCCGGTGCCCTTGGTCGCGAGGTCGATGGCGCAGGCGCGGTCGAACTCCAGGTGGATGCCCGCCTTGCGCGCGGCGATGAGCGCCTGCACCACCATGTCGATGTTGCCGCCCGCGAGGTAATGCGTGGACAGGTCGTCGATGGTGAGCGGGATGCCCGATTTCACGGCGGTGATGCGGTTGTCCACGACCAGGCCGACCGGGAGGTTCCGCAGCCAGAGCGCGACGAGCTCGACCAGCCCGACGCTGGCGCCGGAGGCGATGGCGCGGAGCCAGATCGAGCCGAAGTTCAGGAAGACGGTGAGCAGCGCGAGCGCGACGACGCCGAGCACCGCGATGAGGACGAGGGAACCGATCTGGATGTCTGCGATCATGGGAAGCTGCGTTGGGTGTTCTGGGAAGATTCAGGCCGAGCGGACCACCACCCGGGCTCCTTCGACGGCGATGACCCGGACGGTCCGGCCGCGGTCGATCGCGCCGCCTTCGGAGACGACGTCGATCCGTCGGCCGCCGATCTCGGCGACGCCGCCGGGCAACAACGGCGAGAGCGCGACGCCGCTCTGGTG
This sequence comes from Verrucomicrobiota bacterium, assembly GCA_947454005.1. Taxonomy (GTDB): domain Bacteria; phylum Verrucomicrobiota; class Verrucomicrobiia; order Limisphaerales; family UBA9464; genus CAIVQB01. Next base: position 7 of record CANGMH010000089.1, on the reverse strand, counting down.
GAGCAGG
>CANGMH010000088.1 GCA_947454005.1 Verrucomicrobiota bacterium | reverse complement strand
GCCCACCGGCCGGTCGAGGTCCGGCAGAGCATCGTTCGAGGCCTCGGATTCCGCCTTCTGGATGCGGCGCTCCACTTCGCGGACCGTCTCGAGGTACTGGCCGACGCGCGCGCGGTCGCCCGGCCCGAGCGCGCGCTGGAGCCGCGCGAGGTCGCTGGTGAAGGAGTCGAGCAGGCTGGCGCGTTTGCGCGATGCCGCCCGGCGTTCGGCCTTGCTGCCGCCTTCGCCGAACAAGCTCTCGAACACGATGCGCGGATGCGCCTCGGCCGGGATCGGTGTCGTGGGCGACGACCACGAGAGGTTGTTCTGGTAGGCGCAGGCGTAGCCATTGTCGCACTGGCCGACCACCTGGAGGTGGTCCATGGCGAGCTCGAGCGAGGGCAGCCGCGTCTGCTGGCCGATCTGCTGGGCGGCGATCTGGTCGACGGTGGTGCCGAGGTAGTAGTCCGAGCTCTCGGTCAGCTTGGCCTTGGCGGCGCTCAGGAAGGCGGAGTTGGACGTGGCATGGCTGCCGGGATACGCGTTCTGCAGCTCCAGGCCGGAGACCACGGTGACGTGTTCCTTGACCGGCGCGAGCGACCGGAGGATGGGCGGGAGCTCGCCGAGCTCCGCGCCGCCCGTCGGCGTCCAACGGCTCTGGTCGCAGCCCATCGGCATGAAGACGAACCCGAGCCGCCGCACCGGAGCGGCGGCGGTCTTGGCCAGCGGCGTCGAGGCGGGGACCATCGATTCCAACAACGGCAGCGCCAACGTCGCTCCGACGCCGCGCAGGAACGTCCGGCGCGGCATGGATTTCTTGGTGATGAACCTCATGGTGTTTTCCTCAGGGTGAAGGGCGCGCTTTCGGCGATGCCGAGCAGGATGGACGAGATGCGGTACCCGTCCGCCCGCGCTTCGCGGACGATCTTGCGGACGGCGGGCGCGTCGGACGCCTCCACGCCCCGGCCGAGCGCGAAGGTCAGCAGCTTCTCGGTCAGCGCGGTCACGAACAGCTCGGGGCGTTTGAGCAGGGCCTGCTCCAGCCCGGCCACGCCCACGAACTTGCTGCCATCGGGCAGACCACCCGACACGTCGATCGGCTGCCCGTCCTCCGCCGTGCGCCAGCCCCCGATGGCATCGAAGTTCTCCAGCGCGAAGCCGACCGGGTCCATCAGGTTGTGGCAGCTGGCGCACGCGGCATCGGCACGGTGCGCGGCGAGACGTCGGCGCATCGGCAACCCTTCGGAGACGGAGTTCTCCTTGAGCGCCGGAACGGTCGCGGGCGGCGGCGGCGCCGCGTTCCCGAGCAGATTCGCGAGGACCCAGTTCCCGCGGATCACCGGCGAGGTGCGCGTGGCATAGGACGTCACGGTGAGCACGCTGCCTTGGCGCAGCAGGCCACCGCGCTCGCTGTCCGGTCCCAGCGCCACCCGACGGAAGTGCGAGCCGTAGACGTCGGGGATGCCGTAGTGCTTCGCGAGCCGTTCGTTCAGGAACGTGCGGTCGGTCTTGAGCAGGTCGAGCACGCTGCGGTCTTCGCGAAGCATCGTCTCGAAGTGCATCTCGGTCTCGCGGCGGAACGCTTGGCGCAGATTGTCGTCGAAGTCGGGGAACAGGCGCAGGTCGGGCGTGAAGGCCCCGAGATTGCGGAGGTGCAGCCATTGTCCGGCGAAGTCGTCGACCAAGCTGCGGGCGCGCGGATCCGCCAGCATCCGGCGCACCTGCCTCTTCAACGCTCCCGGCTTGTGCAGTCCATCCCGCTCCGCCAACGCGAGCAGTTCGTCATCGGGGATGCTGCTCCACAGGAAGAACGAGAGCCGCGAGGCGAGGGCCACGTCGTCGATCCGATGGACCGCATGCGGCCCCGGACCGGGCGGGTCCGGCTCGATGCGGAAGAGGAACCCGGGGCTGATGAGGATCGCGCTGAGAGCGGACGCGATCCCGGCCTCGAAGCCGTCCTCCGCATCCGCTTTGGCGAAGAACTCCATCGGCTTCTGCAGGTCGGCGCTCGTGATGGGGCGGCGATAGGCCCGTCGCAACAACGGCCGGAGGATGTCCTCGGCGGACCGGGCTCCCGGCAGAGCTCCGGCCGGCGCATCACCGAAGATCCGGCGTCGGCTCGGCGAGTCGCCCGGCGCCTTGGAGTCGTAGGCGCCGTTGATGGAGACCTGGTAGACGGCCGGCGTGAGACGCGGATGCCGGTGCATGTTGTAGTGCGCCTGATAGGGCCGGCGCCGGGTCTCCAGCAGCGACGACGGGTTCTTCAGGAACGTGACGCCGACCTGGTGCGGGCCGGCGATGACGGGCACGCGGACCTTCAGATGCGCGTCGACCTTCTCGTGGTTCCGGTCGTCCTTGGGCGGCGAGACGGTGAACCGTCGCACGCTCGCGCGGTCCAACAGCACCTCCAGTTCGTGGGCTTCGCGCAGGCCTTCCACCTCCTCGTTGCGGTCCCGCGTGAGCCGGACCTGGATCTCGTACTCGCCGTCGCGCGGGAACGTGTGGTCCAACACCATGCCGCCGCGCGTGCCGAAGGGCAGTCCCTCGACGTGCTCCTCCTGCGTGAGATCGGGCGGGGCCCGGAACGTGTCGCCGCCCGGTTTGCGCTGTGCCGCGCCGACCGCGAGACGACTGATCTTCTCGGCGGCGGTGATGTAACGGTCGAGCAATGTCGGCGACAGGTCCCCCACGGTGACGTTGTCGAACCCGTGGCTCGCGTCGTCCTTCGGCAACAACGCCGCGGCGTCGATGTCCAGCGCCAGGAGGTCCCGGATGGCGTTCTGATAGGCCGCGCGGTTGAGCCGTCGGAACGTCTCCGTGCGCCCCGGATCCGGGTCCTTCGCCGCCGCGCGGTCGAGCAAGGATGCCAGCTTGCGCACGGCATCGTCGTAGGCCGGGTCCGAAGGACGATCCTTGCCGACCGGCGGCATCTGCCGCGCGTCCAATTTGCGGACGACGAGCTCCCAGGTGTCGCGATGTCCGGTGACATCCGCTCGGAGGATCCCCGTGAGGTCGAGCCCGCCCTTCTTCGAGTCGGCATCGTGGCAGTCGGCGCAATACCGCTCCACCATCGATCGGACCGGCACGGGCAGCGGTGAAGGTGGAAGTGTGGCCGCGTTGGGGTGGAACGCGACCGCCGACAGGAGCAGCGAGGCGAGACGTCCGATCCGGCCAAGGATCCCCGCCATGACGGCACGGCATCGAGCGATGCGGACGGGGTGATTCAAAGCATCAAAAACGTGGGGAAGCGCCCGGATCCCGACAAGGACAAAGCCGGGACCGCCGCGGACAAGAGGTCCTCAATAGTGCTTCCGCAGGAACTTCCGCACGACGTCCAACCGTTCCGGGTCGTAGAACATCGCCCCGCCATGGGCCGCGCCGTGGACCACCTCCAGTCGGGCCGGCGCCTTGACGCGCTCGTAGGCGCCGAGCAGTTCCAACGCTTGGTTGACGGACATCTGGGGGTCCTGGTCGCCGTGCAGCAACAGCAGCGGTGGGTCCGACTTGTCCACGTGGAAGACCGGACTGGCCAGCCTCGCCAGCTCCGGCACGACGTCGGGTTGGCCGCCCAGCAACAGTTCGAGCGCCGGCACCCGCACGCCCAATCCGTGCGGCGTGGATTGCTGGAGGATGGTCGTGAGGTCCGAGGCGCCGTAGAAGCTGATGATCCCCTGCGCTTCCGAGCTCTGCGAGCGGTCGTCGCCGATCTCGCCCTCGAGCGCTGCGGATCCGTTGGACACGCCGACCAGCGCCGCCAGGTGCCCGCCCGCGGAATCGCCGGCGACCAGGATCCGCTTCGTCGGCGATCGCCATCGCTCGCCGTGCCCGCGCAGGAAACGGACCGCCGCCTTGAGGTCGTGGATCTGCGCCGGGAACTTCGCCTCGGTGGAGAGCCGGTAATCCACGCTGGCCACCGCGAAGCCGTCCTCGACGAGTTTGCCCAAAGGCATGGACTTCCTCGATCCGGAGCGCCACGCGCCGCCGTGCACCCACACGATCAGCGGCGCGCGCGCCGGGCCGGGTGGAAGATGCAGATCCAACATCAGGACCCGCGTTCCGACGCGGGCGTACTCGATATCGCGGACGATCCGGGCCGCGTCGCCATCGGCGGCACGACAGCGTTGGCCGGCCAGTTGAAGTACGGCGAAGATGCAGGACAAGGCGCGCTTCATGGAGGAAGCGTCAGACTATCGCGCCGACGACGGACTGACCAGCCAAGGAGCATGGAGCAGCACACCCGAAGAGGATAAAGACCACGTTGAGACGGCTGCCGCGGAAGTCCCGGAAGCCCCCGGCGATGTCCCGGTCCTTGGTCCATTCAACGATCCGAGCGACGACGTCGGACAGCGAGGCCGTGTCGCGGATCAGAAACGTTTCGACGCGAAAGCGGCAGCGCTCGGTCGGAGATGAGCGATCGGCTTCCCATCCGTCTTATCTGATGATCGCGGCGCTCTTTGTCGGGCTGCACGCAGGAGAAAAGTTCGGCGGCGCCAACCGTGGTCGCCTGCAGGACGACCTGCCCCCCTGCCCCTCCCGCACACGGCCGTTTGCCAGCGCCGCTCAAGGCGCGACGTCCGAGGCATCGAGCGCGGCGCTGCTGACCTTGGCATCCCAGCGCTTGTTCGGGCTGGCCGGGATGGTGGTGCCGGAGAACACGCCGTAGAACTGGCCCCACACCAGCTGGCTCGGCTTGCCGCCGGCGGAATGGCCGTCCACAAAGACGGTGTTAACGCGTTGGACGTGCTTCTTCCATTGCGACTGGAACCGGTAGTTCTGGTTGCCCTTGGGCGCGGTCTGGTTGGGGAAGGAGCCGTTGGCCCAGTAGCCGTCGAGCCAGGCCGCGTCGGCCTTCTCGTTGCCGATGCCGCCGCCGATCTCCTTCGGGTTGTCCGATCCGTTCACCTCGGTGACCGCCACGACTTCCGACGGACGCTCGACGCTGGAGGCCTTGAAGGCCTTGTTCGCCACACCCGCGTCGCCGCCGAAGACGCCGAGGTAGTTGAAGCCGTAGGAGAGGAAGCCGGTGGTCGCCGGATCGAACTCGCCCGGCTCGGTCTTGTAGGTGAGGCCGCGCCGCTTCTTCGGGCAGACCCAGACCTTGGGGGCGCCGGTGTAGTTGGACATCACGCTGGCCGGGGTGCGGAGCCATTCGCCGCCGGCGTTCAGGCCGCGGGCGTTCTTGTACGGACCGACCGCCCACCACTGGTTGGGGAAGGTGTCGCGGTTGTCGTCCGCGTACATGATCATCGCGAGGCCGATCTGCTTGGTGTTGCTCAGACAGGCGGCGCCCGCGCCCTTGTCCTTCGCCTTGCCCAGGGCCGGCAGCAACATGCCGGCGAGGATCGCGATGATGGCGATGACCACCAGCAACTCGATCAGGGTGAACCCGGCGGCACGACGGGCCGTGGTCATCGGAAGAGCGGACGCGTCGGCGCGACGAAGGCGGGTCTTCCGACCGGAACGAGCGGGGTGCATGCCTGTTTCTCGGGCGCTGGGACGGCTTTGACAAGCCTCGCAGGACAAAGGCGGGCGGGGTCCGGAAGATTTCCGTCCCGGGCCCAAATCAGAGCTACCGCGTCCGGCCGAGATGGGCTATGCGAGGAGGGTCCCCGAGAACAAGATCGCCACCATGAAGAATCCATCCCTGTCCCCGACGGTCACCGATGCCGTTCCCGACCGGTCGCGCGGCTTCACCTTGATCGAGTTGCTCGTCGTCATCGCCATCATCGCGATCCTGGCGGGGATGCTCCTGCCCGCGCTGGCCAACGCGAAGGAGAAGGCCAACCGCACCTCGTGCATGAACAACCTGCGCCAGGTGTCGTTGTTCATGCAGCTCTACACGGATGAGCACCGCGACGTCTTCCCGGCGCACCGCAACCTGGGCCAGACCGACGACGCCAACCGCGCGCTCACCAACTGGTGGGGCACGTCGATCGTCGGCTACAACAGCACCGGGTCGAACCTCTTCCATTGCCCCAGCATCAAGGGCAAGCGCACCGACACCGGCGTGAAGTGGGAGTGGAAGTTCGACTGCCACAAGGTCGGCTACGGCTACAACGGCTACTTCCTGGGCCGGCATCCGTACGGGCCCGATTCGATCACCGTGGGCGGCGTGAAGTTCGACACCGCGCCGTGGTTCAAGCGGTCCGGCATCGTCAACCCCGCGCAGAACCTGCTCATCGGCGACGCCATCCCGAAGGCGGACGGGTTCTGGAGCAGCAGCTTGTGGTGGCCGTTCAGCGGCATGGCCAAGGGCCAGGGTCTGGAAGGCATCGACAACAACCGGCACAAGGGCTACGGCGTGGTGGTCTTCAACGACGGCCATGCGGAAACACGCCGCGGCGCCCAGATCAATCCTCCGATGGATCCGTCCTCCGGGAGCGCCAAGGCCCTGGAGAACTCCCAGTTCTGGGATCCGTTGAACCGCGCGAACCGCTGATCCGGGCGCAGCTCCGGCGGACCGTGGGTCCGACCCGGAGCAGCGGAACCCGCGCGGGCGACCAACCCACGGTTCCGCCGATCAGGGCTGGGCATGCCACAAGGTGAGGCCCGCTCTTGGATCAAGGCGGCTCGTTGCGGACTGGAAAGTCCGCTCTCCCGGCCGGGCGCGATGCAGCGCCACGTCCGCTACTCCGCCGTCCCCGTCCGCCGCTCCGGATCGCACCGGTCGACCGGTGCGGGCTTGGAACGGGCCGGATGCCGCTCCATTCTTCACCTCTGTTGGACATGACCTTCCAAGTCGCGGGCATCGGTGAGGTGTTGTGGGACCTGTTGCCCGGCGGGCGGCAGCTCGGCGGAGCGCCGGCGAACTTCGCCTATCACGCGGGCGCCCTCGGAGCGAAGGCATGGGTGGTCTCGCGCGTCGGCGACGACACGGCGGGCCGCGACCTGATCGCGCGATTGGGGTCCCTCGGACTGGCGACCGACGCGGTCGAGGTGGATCCGGTCGCGCCCACCGGCACGGTGACGGTCGAGGTCGACGGCGGCGGACAGCCCCGGTTCACCATCCACGAAAGCGTCGCATGGGACGCGCTCGCGGCGGGCCCGTCCGGGCTCCGCGCCGTGGCTTCGGCGGACGCGGTGTGCTTCGGCACGCTGGCACAGCGGAGCCTCCCGGCCCGGGACGCCTTGAGGTCGCTGCTCCGGGCCGCGAAGCCGGACGCGCTGCGGGTCTTCGACGTGAACCTGCGGCAGCACTTCTACTCGGCGACGATGATCGAGGAGTCATTGGCCTTCGCGGACGTGCTCAAGGTGAACGACTCCGAGCTGCCGCGCTTGGCCGGGATGTTCCGGCTCGCCGGCGACGAACGCGCGCGGATCGCCGGGCTCGCTGCGCGCCATCGCCTGCGGGCGGTCGCCTGCACGCGCGGCGGAAGCGGCAGCCTGCTCTGGGCGGACGGACGTTGGTCGGAACATCCGGGCGTGCCGACGCAGGTCGCGGACACCGTGGGCGCCGGCGACTCCTTCACCGCCGCGATGACCCTGGGATTGCTCGCCGGTTGGGACCTCGACGTGATCAACGCGCGAGCCAACGCGGTGGCATCGCATGTCGCGTCCTGCTCGGGCGCGACGCCGGAGCTTCCGCCCGGCCTGCGCGCCCCGTTCCTGGCGATACGGTCCCGCCCTCGTCAGGAGCGGTGAGCGCGATCAGGCGAAGTCGTACACCGTGACCTTCTTCCAGAGCGGGCTGCAGGACTTCACGAAGTCGAGGTGCATCGGGTGGACCTGATAGGCGCTCTCCGCCGCCTTGTCAGGGAACACGAGATTGAGCGCGACCTGATAGCTCTGGTCGACGACGGGGCGGTGGCTGGGCGCCATCTTGCCGGCGTGGAAATGGACCACCCCGGGGATGGGCTTGAGGTGCTTGGCCATCCCGGCGAGCAGCTGGTCGGCGGCCTCGGGGTTGTTGGGATCGGTCCAGAAGATGACGACGTGCGAGAACATGAGGGTCCGAGGCTAGGCGACCGGACCGCGAGGCTCCAACCGAAAGTGGGCCGCCGGACGGGTTCAGCCTTGGTTGAGGCCGGACCCGCCGTGGGTGAGGAACTTGGCGACGGCCTCGGCGCCGGAGCGGACCTGCATCTTGCTGTAGATCTTCCTCACGTGGGTCTGCACCGTGTGGATGCTGATGCCGAGCTCGTCGGCGATCTCCTTGGCACGGAAGCCGCGGGCGAGGCAGTTGAGGATCTCCTCCTCGCGCGGCGTGAGGTTCTCCTCCGGATGCGCCGAGGTCCCCTGCTGGTGGAACTTCTGCACGAGCAACCGGGCGATGGGGCTGGAGATGGGCGAACCTCCCGCCTCGACCTCCTTGATCGCCTCGAGGATGCGCGACGGCTCGGTGTCCTTGACGAGGTAGCCGTCGGCACCGGACTCGAAGGCGGAGAAGACGTGCCGGCTGTCGGTGGCGACGGTGAGCATGATCGCCTTGAGCTTCGGTAGCTGGACGCGCAGCTGGCGGAGCGTCTCGATGCCGCTGATGCCGGGCATGTTGATGTCCATCAGCACGACGTCCGGCGCGGCGGCGGGCAGGTCGCGGACGGCGGTGTCGCCGTTGCGGCAGGCGCCGACCAGCGTGTACCCGCTCGACATGCGGATCAGTGCGGCGAGCCCTTCCCGCATGCTGGAGTTGTCCTCAACGATCGCGACCTTGGTGTTCATGCGCCGGTTGCTCCTGCGGAGAAACGGTCGCCGTCAACGTGGCGACCAGCACCTCCAGGATGATGAGCGTGCCAGATCCGGGGGCGCTCGACACGCGGAAAGTTCCGCCCAACGAGCGCAGCCTCTGGCGCATGTTGTTCAACCCGTTGCCGCCCACGACGGGCTTCGGCGCGCCCGATGCGGTGTCCGACGGCAGGCCGACGCCGTCGTCGCGGACGGAGATCGAGAGAAGGTCCTTCGGGCCGAGCTCCAGCTTGACCCGGATCTCCGAGGCTTTCGCATATTTGATCGCGTTGTTGACCGCTTCGCGGGCGGCCATCACGAGCTGGTGCCGCGTGCCCGCGCGGAGGCGGATGTCCGGCAGGTCGTCCGGCGCGTCGAAACGGTAGCGGATCTGGGTCGGCCCGATGATCTGCTCGGTCTGCATGGCGAGGAAGTCGGCGAGGCTCCGCAGTGTGTCGCATTCCGGGTCCACGGCCCAGATCACCTCGCGGAGACGCTGGGCGATGGATCGGGATGCACGGGCGAATCCCAGGAGCTCCTCCGCGGCGACGCCGACGAGCCGGTAGCTGGAGATCTCGGCCTGCATGGCGAGGCCGGTCAGGTTGGCGCCGAGGTCGTCGTGCAGGTCGCGGGCGATGCGGCTGCGTTCCCGTTCGAGCGCGAGCCGGTCGGCCTCCAGTCGACGTTCGCGCCGGCGGTAATGCTGCCGGGCGAAGCCGACCCCGCCGCCCATCAGGCCGAACACGCAGCCGCCTTGGAACCAGCGCGTCTCGTAGAAGCGGGGCACGAGCGAGAAGCGGAACGCCGCGCCGCGGGTGTTCCAGACGCCGTGGGCGTTGGCCGCCTGGACCTCGAAATCGTAGTCGCCCGGCCGCAGGTTGGCGTACATCGCGGTCCGGTTGTCGCCCCCTTCCCGCCATTCCAGGTCGTGTCCGACGAGGCGGTAGCGGAACCGCGTCTTGCGCGGCTGAAGGAAGGTGTTCGCGGTGAACCGGAACTGGACGAAATGTCCTTGGTCCTGCGCGATCCGCAGCCGCGAACCGAGCCGCACGGCGGGGTCGTCGGCCGCGGCCGGGATGCTGTGGCGCCGGACCAGGGTCTCCCCGATGAAACGGCCCTCGAAGCTGGCGTCCTCCACGAGGACCGGCGGCGGGCTCAGGTTCTCCTGCAGGCGCGTCGGGTCGAGCTGGAGCAGACCTTGGCCGGTGGGCAACCAGATGTGCCCGGAACGGTCCATCGCTCCGCAGGGTTGCCGCTCGCCGGCAAGATCCAGGCCGTCGATCCCGTCGAGCGGCCCGAGCCGGAGCGTCCGGACGTGCGAGATGCCGCCCGCGGCGTCGGCTTCGAGCTCCGGCCGCCAGACCCGTTGCACGTTCCGGGGGCCCGTGAGCCAGAGGTTCTTCCCGGCGTCCTCGTGGATGCCGTGGACGATCTGGTCCGCGAGGCCGTTTTCGCGCGTGATCTGGTGCCAACGCCCGTTCTCGTGGTAGGTCAGGCCGCGGTTCGTGCCGAACCACATCCCGCCCTCCGGATCCTGGTGGATCGCCCAGATGTTGTCGTCGCCCAAGGTCTGCGGGCCGAAGAACCGGACCAGCAACCCCTCGGTGAGCCGGAAGACGCCGCCGCCACGCGTGCCGAACCACACCGCGCCGGAGCGGTCCTCGAAGATGGCCGAGACCTCCATGCGGGCGAGCCGGTCCTCGTCGGTGAACGCCACCGGCCGGCCGCCCCGGATCGGCACGGCACCGGTGTCCGTGCCGGCCCAGAGGGTGCCACCGGGGCTCTCGTACAGCACGCGGACCCGTCGGTCGCCCAGCGGCAGGAGCGTCCAGCTCCGCGGATCATCGGGAGTCGCGGACCAGTAGAGGCTCCGGTCGGCCACGACGCACCAGACCCGCCCGTCGCGAGCCGGAAGGGCGAGATGCACGGCGTTGGTCTGGAACGGTCCCGGGAAGCTCCGCGCCGGTCCGTCGACCGGCACGGTGAAGAGCCCGCTCTGCGTCCCGACCCAGATGGTCCCGTCGAGGCCGGCCGCCGCCGACCAGCAAGGCTCCGACGGCAAGCCTTGGGCCATGCCCCACAACGTCGCCGCACGCCGGTGGAGCCGCACCAGGCCGTCCGGTCCGCCGACCCAGAGGTTCTGCTCCCGGTCGCGCAGGACAGCGGCGGCCCGCCGGATCGACTGCGGATCGTTGCCGGCGATCCGCGTGAACCCGAGGCCGCCCGGGTCCGAATGGAACACGCCCCAGCGCCGCAGCCAGACCACCACGCCGCCGGCGGGATCCGCATAGATCCCGGACGGTTCTCCGGAGAACTCGGATGGGAACGCGAGCCTTCGCACCCATCCCGAGACGACCCGCTGCTGCACGCCGGACGGATCGACCGCCCATGCCTTCCCCTGCGCATCGGCGACCAGCACCGCGGTCGCCGACATCGAAGGGACGAGCCGGTCCGACGCCGGTTTCGTGGTCCCGGTGGCCGGGTCGAGCACGGACCAAGCCCCCGCGGTCCCGACGAGCAGCAGGCCGTCCGCAAGCTCGGTGATCGAGGACGGGCCGGTCCCGCCCGAGGACGCCGGGATCGCGAAACGCATCGCTCCCTTGTTGCCGCCGATCTTGTTGACGCCCGTCGCGGAGCCGACCCACAGGCCTCCGTCGATCGCCGGCGAGAGCGAGGTGATCGCCGCGGCCGCCCCGGCACCGGGGTCCACCTGGATGATCCGCCCGGAATCCCAGCGGGCCAGGCCCTTGGCCGTGCCCGCCCACAACGATCCTTGGCGGTCCGTCACCAGGGCCGTGATCGAGTCGTCCCCGAGCGTGGGAGTATTCTGGTGGTTGAAGACGGAGAAATGCTCGCCGTCGAAACGCACGAGCCCCGACCAGGTCCCGAGCCAAAGATAGCCGTCCTCCGATTGCGCGATCTGGCCGATCTCGGCCTGCGGGAGACCCCCTTCCTCCGCCAACGTCCGCTCGTTCGAGTAGCTCACGACGTGTCTAAGGGTATCTCCTACCGCCACTTCCGCAACTAAGGACCCGATGAGCAGCGTTGCCACCATCATCAGGTGATGGAGGCCCCCTCCACGAGCCGACCACGACTTGCCAGCCAAGAGGGATACAACCACCGAAGTATTGTAACTATATTCTGTCCAGTTGTTTACGTCATTTGACAAGGAAACTTCGACCGATGTCCGATGGCTGTTTCTCATCTGATTTGGCTAGGGTTTTTGCCTACTGCGCCCCCTGTGTAATCACTTATGGCGATAGACGCAATCCGTAAGGCGCCGCACGTTGATGACGCAATGCGAGGGCAGTTCCGGAGCACCGGAGGTCGTCCGCGGTGAGTGCCGCAGAAAGAAGGCCATCGGCGATCCGGAGACGTCCCGCGAGGCAAAAGACACAAAAACACAACCTGTAGCCCACATGAACTCCACGATCCGTACCTCCCCCCGTCGCCGCGGCTTCACCTTGGTCGAGATGATCGGCGTGCTCGCCGTCATCGCCGTCCTGGCCGGCCTGCTCATCCCCCGCGTGTTCTCGGCCATCGGCCAGTCCCGCATCAACACCGCCGCCCTCGGCTACAACTCCCTCAAGTCCGCCTCGCTGCTGTACTTCGGAAAGTACGGCCGTTTCGGCGGCGCCGGCGGCCTCGCCACCAACGCGGTCGCCAAATGGGATTCCACCGTCCTGCTCACCGAAGGCTTCCTGGAGAAACCCTTTGAAACCCAGCTCGCCTCCACCAACCAGGTAAACCTCGTCGCCGCATTGGGTGGCATCGCCGTTGAAGCGGACGTGGATGGCACCTATGACCTCGCCGGCGTCACCGGCAACAACACGGCGATCGGCACCAGCGTCGTGGAAGCCGTGCTCCTCAACGTCTCAGCCGATGACGCCAAAGAGCTGAACGACCGCATCGACGGAGCTGCTCTCGGTGCAGGTTCCGGCTCCTCCGACCTCAAAGGCCGCGTGAAGTACGCCATCAACACCGGAAACGTCGGCACCGTCCACCTCTACATCGCCCACAAGTAATCCGACTGTTGGCACGCCTGAAGCGTTCTCCAGATTTGAAAGTCGGTCCGGTCCGGTCTGATGACAGATAAAAGAAGAAGCGGCCCGATTCCGACTCACAGACCATAACAAAGACACAACCTGTAGCCCACATGAACTCCACGATCCGTACCTCCCCCCGTCGCCGCGGCTTCACCTTGGTCGAGATGATCGGCGTGCTCGCCGTCATCGCCGTCCTGGCCGGCCTGCTCATCCCCCGCGTG
>CANGMH010000087.1 GCA_947454005.1 Verrucomicrobiota bacterium | reverse complement strand
ACCTCGGTCCAGCTGACGCCGGCGTTCTCGACGATGCGCTCGTTGACGAGCTTCTCGATGTCGGCGACCTGCGCGGGAGTGAGCGGCGCGCTGTTGAAGTCGAAGGTGAGCTTCTCGGGCGTGACGCTGGAGCCCTTCTGCGAGGCCTCCTTGTTGGCGACCTCGTGCAACGCCCAGTGCAGCAGATGCGTGACCGTGTGGTGGCGCTCGATGGCGTGGCGACGGCCGGCATCCAACCGGAGCGCGACGCTGGAACCGACGGCGGGAGCGTCGCCGCCCTCGATGAAGTGCAGGAAGGTGTTGCTGGACTTCTGGGTGTTGACGATGCGCCAGAGCTGCCCGGAGCCGCTCAGCTCGCCGGTGTCGCCGATCTGGCCGCCCATCTCAGCGTAGAGCACGGAGGCATCGAGGATGACGGCGGTCTTGTCCTTCAGCTCGACGACTTCGAGCACTTGGGCGGAGGTCTCTTGCGCGTCGTAGCCGAGGAAGCTCGTCGGCGACTTGGTCTCGATCTGGGAAAGCTCGATGACCTGCTTCTTCTGGGCGGCGCGGGCGCGGGCGCGTTGCGCTTCCATCAGCGCCTCGAAGCCTTCCTTGTCCACCGCTAGGCCGCGCTCTCGGGCCATCAGCTCGGTGAGATCGAGCGGGAAGCCGTAGGTGTCGTAGAGCTTGAACGCGAAATCGCCCGAGATGTTGCCGATCGATGCCGCTTCGCTGAAAAGCTCGATGCCCCGGTCCAACGTCTTGTTGAAGGCCTCCTCCTCCAGCTTGAGCACGTCCTTCACGTGCTGCTGCTTGGTGCGGATCTCGGGGAAGATGTCGCCCATGGTGCGGGCGAGCACGTCCACCAGCTTGTAGAAGAACGGTTCGTGGAAGCCGAGCGTGCGGCCGTAGCGCACGGCGCGGCGCAGGATGCGGCGGAGGACGTAGTTGCGGTCGTTGTTGCCCGGCTGGATGCCGTCGGCGATGGCGAAGCTGAGCGTGCGGATGTGGTCGGCGATGACGCGGAAGGCCACGTCCTCCTTCTCCTGCGCGGTGTCGCCGGTGCTGCCGGCCTTGGGCAACGTCGAGCCGTACCCCTTGCCGCTCATCTTCTCGATCTCGTCGAAGATCGGGCGGAAGATGTCGGTCTCGTAGTTGGAGATCTTGGCGTCCTGGAAATCGGCCAGGCCCTTGGTGCCCTGGATGATCGAGGTGACGCGCTCGAAGCCCATGCCGGTGTCCACGTGCTGCGCGGGCAGCGGAGAGAAGGTGCCGTCCGGATTGGCGTTGTACTGGATGAAGACGTTGTTCCAGATCTCGATGCAGCGGGCGTCGGAGCCGTTGACGAGCTTCGCGCCGGACGTCTGCGCCTCGGCATCGGTCTCGCGCGGGCCGGGCCGGAGATCGACGTGGATCTCGGTGCAGGGACCGCACGGGCCGGTCTCGCCCATCATCCAGAAGTTGTCCTTCTTGCCGCCGTTGACGATGTGGATGTCGGGATCGAGCCCGACGGAGCGGAACTTCGCGGCCCACAGCTCCCAGGCCTCCTGGTCGCGGTCGGCGGGATCGTTCTTGGCCTTGTCCGGCTGGTAGATGGTCGCGTAGACGCGCTGCGGCGGGAACTTCCAGACCTCGATCACGAGCTCCCAGGCCCAGTCGATGGCGTCCTTCTTGAAGTAATCGCCGAAGGACCAGTTGCCGAGCATCTCGAAGAACGTGTGGTGGTACGTGTCGAGGCCGACGTCATCGAGGTCGTTGTGCTTGCCGCCGGCGCGGATGCATTTCTGGGTGTCGGCCGCGCGGGTATCGAGCGAGGGCACGGCGCCGCCCCACTTGGAGACGTCGGCCTTGCGCTCGCCGAGGAAGATGGGGACGAACTGGTTCATGCCGGCGTTGGTGAACAGCAGGTTCGGGCTGTCCGGCATGAGCGAGGACGAGGGGACGATGGTGTGCTGCTTGGACCGGAAGAAATCCAGGAAGCTCTGGCGGATCTGGGCGGAGGTCATGGTCGGCGAGTGCGGAAAGTATTCAGTATCCAGTGATCAGTGGTCAGCGGCCAATCGTCAGGTTCAGCGGCGGTTCGTTCACTGAAGACTGGATACAGACCACTGATCACTGCCCCGGAACGGAGCGCGGACGCTAGGCCAAGGCGGCCAGACCCGGCTAGGGCGAAGTTGGCTGCGCGAGGACGCGGGTCAGCCCAGGCGGACCGTCAGGCTGTTGTCCATCCGCTTCGTCAGATCGACGGGGTCGCCCACGGTGACCCGCTTCGGGTCCACCTGGTAGGCCCAGACGTTGAAACGGGTGAGCCGGGCCTCGCCGTAGATGGTGGAGAAGGCGCCATCGACCGCGTCCGCGCCGTGGGCGACCTTGACCCGGCCGATGCGCGGGACGTTGAAGCGCGGGTCGAAGGTGAACCATCGGGTACCAAGGTAGACCTCGCAGTAGGCGTGGAAATCCATCGGCGAGCCGGGGTCGAGGCACCCGATGTCCGGCAGGTGGCCGGTCACGTAGCGGGCCGGGAGATTGAAGGTGCGGCACAGGGCGATGGCGGCATGGGCGAAATCGCGGCAGACCCCGTAGCGGCGCCCGATCACCTCCGACGCGGAGAGGTCGGGACGACCGGACATGAAGCGGTACTCGATGTTGCGGTGGACCCAATCGCAGATGGCCTGCACGCGCTGGAGTCCGTTGGGGATGTGCCCGAAGTTCTTCCAGGCGAAATCCATCAGCTTGTCCGAATCGCAATAGCGGCTGGGCAGGATGTAGCGCAGCACGTCCGACGGGAGCTCGCCCACCGGCACGACCGGTCCGCGCACATCGCGGTCGTCGGGCCGGGAGGAGACGGCGACGAGCGCGTCGTGGAGGACGTCGTTGCGGCCCGGCATGAGCGTGGAGCGATACGCGAGGTTGCCGTGGCTGTCCTGGAACTCATAGGAAGGCAGGCCGATGCCGAAGGAGAGCTTCTCCTGCATCACCAGCACGCGGCCCTCGAGCCGCGGTCGGAGCACGAACAACACGGGCGTCGGCACCGGGGTCTCGTAGGCGAGGTCGCAGCCGACGCGCACGGTGATGTCCAGCGGTGTCCATTCCATCCGCCCATCATGGCCCGGCCCGGGGCTCCTGTCCGATTTCATTTCCGGTCGGCCCGGGGACGCTCCGGTCCGGCCGGGGACGCCGGGCGGAGATAGCGGAGGAACTCCTGCGCGGCCTTGCTGTGGTGGTGCTCCTTGCGGCGCACGACGCCGATGACGCGCTTCGGCCTCGGCGCGGAAAGAGATCGGAAGACCGGCTGCGTCGGACGTGCCGGGTCCCGCGCCATCGCCGGCACGAGCGAGATGCCGACGCCGGCCCGGACGAGCGCCTGCACGGTCTCCAGCTGGGCGCTGCGGAGCACGACCTGCGGGTGCAGCCCATGGCGGTCGCACAGGCGCAACGCCTGGTCGCCGAGGCAGTGCCCTTCCTTCATGATGATGAACCGCTCCTCCTCCAGGTCGGCCAGGCCGACCTTCGCCTTCGTCTCCAGCCGGTGGCCCGGCGGCAACGCGAGCAGCAGCTCCTCCTCGATGAGCTTCTCCGAGACGAACCGGTCGTCATGGACCGGCAAGCTGAGCACGGCGAGGTCGAGCTCGCAGGCGGCCGCCGCGGAGAGCAGCTCCGCGGTGCGGTCCTCGTGGATCTCGACCTCCAGCCCCGGCCGGTCGCGCGCCAGCGCCGCCAGGACCGGCGGCAGCAGGTACGGCGCGATCGTCGGCAGGACGCCCACGCTCACGCGGCCGCGGAGCAGACCCGACGCATCGGCGATGTCCCGGTGAGCGGCGTCGACCTCGCCGAGGATGCGCGCCGCGCGCAGCAGCAGCGCCTCGCCCGCGGCGGTGGGGACGGAGCGGCGCTTGAGCCGGCTGAAGAGCCGTTCGCCGAGCTCGTCCTCGAGCTTCTGCATCTGCTGGCTCAACGACGGCTGCGAGACGTGGCACTGCTCGGCCGCGCGGCTGAAGTTCCCGGTCCGCGCCACCGCGACCAGATATCGGAGTTGCTGAAGTTCCATAGCCGGTGCCTATCGTCATCGAAGGAACCAAGTATTTCAACTATCGGAGACGGCCGCCGCATGCTACATCCGCACCGACCGTCCGCGGACGCACCGCGAGCGGACCGGGCAACGACAACCGATGAACACCGAGCCGACTCCACCGCTTCCGCCCACCCTCACCTCCACCACCGGCGCGCCGGTCGCCGACAACCAGGACAGCCTCACGGCCGGTCCGCGCGGTCCGGTGCTGTTGCAGGACCATTGGCTGGTCGAGAAGCTGGCGCACTTCAACCGGGAGCGCATCCCCGAGCGGGTCGTGCACGCCAAGGGCTCGGCCGCGCACGGCACGCTGACCATCACCGGCGACATCACGCGGCTGAGCAAGGCGCGGGTCTTCTCGGCCATCGGCAAGAAGACGCCGTGCATCGCGCGCTTCTCGACCGTCGCCGGCGAACGCGGCGCGGCGGACGCGGAGCGCGACGTCCGCGGGTTCGCGCTGAAGTTCTACACCGAGGAGGGCAACTGGGACGTCGTGGGCAACAACACGCCGGTCTTCTTCGTCCGCGACCCGATCAAGTTCCCCGACTTCATCCACACCCAGAAGCGCGACCCGGCCACCAACCTGCGCAACAACACCGCGGCGTGGGATTTCTGGTCGCTCTCGCCGGAATCGCTGCACCAGGTGACCATCCTGATGGGCGACCGCGGCCTGCCGAAGAACCTCCGGCAGATGCACGGCTTCGGCTCGCACACGTACAGCTTCATCGACGCGGCCGGCGTCCGGACCTGGGTGAAGTTCCATTTCCGCTCGCTGCAAGGAGTCGAGAACCTCACCGATGCCGAGGCCGCCGCCGTGGTGGCCGGCGACCGCGAGAGCTCGCAGCGGGACCTCCACGGGAGCATCGCCCGCGGAGAGTTCCCGCGCTGGAGGTTCAGCATCCAGACCATGTCCGAGCAGCAGGCCGCGACGCACCGGCACGACCCGTTCGACGTGACCAAGGTCTGGTCGCAGAAAGAGTTCCCGCTGACCGAGGTCGGGATCGTGGAACTGGACCGGAACCCGGACAACTACCACGCCGAGGTCGAGCAGCTGGCCTTCTCGCCGGCGAACGTCGTGCCGGGCATCAGCCAATCGCCGGACCGCATGCTCCAGGCGCGGATCTTCGCCTACGCCGATGCCCAGCGGCACCGGATCGGCGTGAACTACCAGAGCTTGCCGGTGAACGCGCCCCGCTGCCCGGTGTTCGCCTACCATCGCGACGGGGCGATGCGGAACGACGGCAACTCCGGCGGCGCGGTGAACTACGAGCCGAACAGCTTCGGCGGTCCGCGCCAGGACCCCGCCTTCGCCGAGCCGCCGCTCAAGCTCTCGGGCGACGCCGCGCGCCACGACCATCGCGCCGGCCACGACGACCATTCCCAGGCGGGCGACCTGTTCCGCCTGATGCCTCCGGACGCGAAGCTGCGGCTGTTCGGGAACATCGGGCGCCACATGGCGGAGGTGCCGCGGGAGATCCAGCTGCGGCAGCTCTGCCACTTCTTCCGCGCCGATCCGGCCTACGGCCTGGGCGTCGCGAAGGAACTCGGCATCGACCTGGCCGGGCACATGCCGGCGATGCGCTGAATCCGCGGACGGATCACCGGACCATCCAGTCGACGATCGCCTTCTGGGCGTGGAGGCGGTTCTCCGCCTCGGTGAAGATGGTGTCGGCGTGCGCCTCGAAGGTGGCCTCGTCGATCTCCTTGCCGCGGTAGGCGGGCAGGCAATGCATCACCAGCGCGCCGGGCTTCGCCAGCTTCACGAGGTCGGCGTTGATCTGGTAACCGGCGAGGTCCTGGATGCGCTGGGCGGATTCCGATTCCTTGCCCATCGAGACCCACACGTCGGTGTAGAGCAGGTCGGCCTGCCGCGCGGCGAGACCGACGTCGGTGAGCAGTTCCAGCGTCCCGGAACCGATCATGACGCGCTCGACGGTCTGGGATCCATGATAACCGGTCCACGGGACGGGCGACCCGGCCGAGGCGCGGCGGACGACCGCCTCCGCGGGCCAGTAAGATTTAGGCGCGGCGAGGCGGAGATGGAACCCGAGCCGTGCCGCCGCCCAGAGCCAGGAGACCGGCACGTTGCACGCGGCATCGCCGACGAAGGTGACGGTCTTGCCGGTGATCGGCGTGCCGGTGCGCTCCTCGTAGGTGTAGATGTCGGTGAGGATCTGGCAGGGATGCTCGTCGTCGGTGAGGGCGTTGACCGTCGGGATCTTCGAGTGGGCGGCGAACTCCTCGACGTCGGACTGGGCGAAGGTGCGGATCACCGCGCCGTGGATCATCCGGCCGAGCACGCGGGCGGTGTCCTTGATCGGTTCGCCGCGGCCGAGCTGGATGTCGTTCGCGTTGAGGAAGAGCACCTCGGCGCCGAGCTCGCGCAGGCCGACCTCGAAGCTCACGCGGGTGCGGGTCGACGACTTGCTGAAGATCAGCGCCCAGGTCTGGCCGGAGAGCGGACGCGCGTGGGTCGCGCGGTCCCGCTTGAACCCGGCGACGCGGTCGAGGATCGCGCGCTGGTCGGCGCCGGTCAGAGCTTCAAGGCTCAGCAGATTTCTCATGGCGGCTGGAGTCCGGGACGACCCGGAAAGCGATTCTGTTACGCCAACCTAGGCGATGACGTCACGAACGAACTTGCGGAAGGAACTCCGCTGAGGGCTTGGATCCGCCCGCCCCCGACGATACGGTCCGCCACGTCCCCGCGCCGGATCGTCCGAGCGACCGGGCCGGGGCCGACACCGAAGACCGCCATGAAGACCATCGCCCGCATCCCGACCCTGTTCGCCGCCCTCACGCTCACGCTCGCGCCCGCCGGTGCCGCCGTGGATTTCGCCAAGGACGTCGTGCCCATCCTCCAGTCGCGCTGCATCGAGTGCCACGGTCCGGACAAGCAGAAGGGCAAGCTGCGCCTCGACACCAAGGCGGACTTCTTCAAGGGCGGAAAAGACGGCGAGATCGTGAAGCCCGGCAACGCCGCCGAGAGCGACCTCGTGAAGCGCACGCTGCTGCCTTCCGACAACGACGACCGCATGCCGCCCAAGGGCGAGGCCCTCACCGCGGCGCAGATCGAGGTGCTGAAGAACTGGGTCAACGAAGGCGCCAAGTGGCCCGACGGCGTGGTCGTCCCGCCGCCCGCCCCGTCGGCTACGGCATCCGCTGCCGCTGCGGCCCCCGCCCCGTCCGGACCGCCGCGGCCGACCGTCCCGGTCCCGGTGCTGCCGAAAGATTTCAAGCCGTCCGCCGCCGAGACCGCGGCGATCGCGGCCCTGGCCAAGGCCGGCATCGACGTGCGCCTCGTCGCGCAGGACAGCCCGTGGCACGAGGTCAACCTCCGCCTCGTCGGCACCAACGTGACCGACCAGACCATCGCGCCGCTCAAGGACGTCGCCAGCCTCATCGAGCTGCGCCTCGGCACCACCAAGGTCACCGACCAAGGGCTCGCCGTGGTGAAGAACCTTCCGCATCTCCAGGTGCTCGGCCTCGAGCTCACCGGTGTCACCGATGCCGGTGTCGCCCATCTCAAGGGTCTCACCGACCTCACCTATCTCAACCTCTACGGCACGTCCGTCACCGACGCGGCGCTCGATTCGCTCAAGGGGATGAAGTTCCTCCGCAGCTTGTACCTCTGGCAGACCAAGGTGACGCCCGACGGCGTGAAGAAGCTCCAAGAAGCGCTGCCCGACCTGAACATCAACACGGGCGCCGAGCTCGCCGCGATGGTCTCGACCAACGCGCCGGCCGCGGAGCCGAAGAAGGACGAGCCGAAGAAGTAGCCGGGCCGACCGCGGGCGGTCCCGGGAGACCATCACCACCGGCGGACCGCCGTGGACCCAGCTCCACCGAGGGGTGACCCCGGGCGGACGGACCCGGCTGCCGGGTGGGAGCAGGTCTTCGACCTGCTGTTCCCCTGCGCGCGCTCGGAAGCTGCGCGACGAATCGTGGGCTCTTGAGGACAGGTGGCGTCCTCCGACCTCGGAGCAGCGACACACCCGGTTCCGGCTCCGCGCCGCTTCCGGTATCATCGTGGAGATCGTCAAACCGCGGCCACCATCCGGCGCGGAAAATCCGCCGGCGGGGCGCCGCGTCGCCCCCAAAAAACAGAAACCCCGCGGGCACCGGAGTGCCCGCGGGGTCTGTCGGCCGGTCGGGCGCGCAGCGCCCGAGGGTTCAGCGGCGCAGGCGATAGAAGCGCGCCGCGCGGTCGGCCGTGATCGCCAACGGGCTGCTGCCGGCGGCGTCGGTGAAGGTGCCGTTGACCGTGTCGGCGGCCTGGAGGACGCCGTCCGTCCACGCCAGCGAGAGGCCGGCCGCAGTCTGGGTCCAGGTCAACACCGGGGCCGCGGAGGAGACCGCGGTGGCGGCGTCGAAGTGTGCCTTGATCTGCGCGGCGCCCAGCGCCTTGCCGTAGATCGCGACCTCGTCGATCGCGCCGGTGAACGGCTCGCTGCCGCCGCCGCCCTTCTGGCCGATGGACCAGAGCGCGTCGACCGCCACGGCGCCGACGGTCGAGGCCGCCGAGGCGACGGCGACACCGTTGCGGTAGAGGTTCCACTTGGCGCCGTCGTAGGTGCCGGCGAGGTGGATCCACTTGTCGCCGCCGAGATCACCGGCCGGGACCGGGAAGGTCGCGCCGTGCACGCCGTCGGCATCGGTGGAGGACACCGAGTAGGCGGCACCGGAATCGACGATGGCGAGCGAGACCGCGGCGTCGGCGGCGAAGTTGAGGCCGTGGGCGACGACCTGCGCGACGGGCTTCTGGTCGGCGGCCGGCTTGATCCAGGCCTCGAGCGTGACCTGTCCGGTCACAGCGAGCGCGGCGGAGTCGCCGAGCGAGACGTAAGGGTTGCCGCCGTCGAAGGAGAGCGCGGAGTTGGCGCCGTCGAAGCCGGCGAACGCGGGTCCGACCGGGCCCGCGACCGGGGCCGGCGCGAAGAGGACGTTGCCACCGGCCGATCCACCGGCGGTGCCGAGGTTCGGGACCGGCTGGTAGGCCGGCTCGCCGAGGCGGAGATATTCCACCGGCGCGTCGGCGAGCACGACCGCGGCGTAGGCGGTGTCGCGAAGGTCGTTCGTGCCGGCCTTGTAGTGCGCGGCGATCTGGGCGGCGCTGAGGGCGTCGCCGTAGAGCGCGACCTCGGCGACCGTGCCGTTGTACGGGTTCTCGCCGAGCTGGGTGTTGTTGTAGGAGCCGATGGACAAGCCGGCGGCGCCGTTCACCGCTTCGGCGCCGTGGTCGTCGGTGTTCGCCTGGTAATCACCGGTGCCCTGCGCGACCTGCTCGCCGTTCACATACATCGTGGCCGTCTTGGACGGTCCGTCCCACACGGTGACGACGTGGTTCCAGGTCCCCTTCTTGCCGGCGTCGGGGTTCGACGCCTGGCCGGTGATGTTGATGCCGGTGGAGGACCCGCTGCCGGTGTAGGTGCGGAAATTCCATCCGGTCGTCGGCGAGCGCTGGAAGTACACCCAGCCTTGGCGGTTCACGCCGGGGTAGGAGTAGCGGTTCATGATCGGCGCGGGCCCCGGGCTGTCGGTGACCTCGTCGCCCGGCTGGAACCAGGACTCGATGGTGAAGGACTGGTCGGCCGGCGGGTTCAGCTTCTCGGACCAGGGGACGAGCGTCTGCACGCCGCCGCCGGAGACGCGCGAACGGTAGCGGGCCGCGGTGTCCGCGGTGCCGGCCACGGCGCCGGAGACCGGATGGTCGACACCCGCGGCGTGGAGGCCGTTGCCGGCGACGCCGGCGGTGCCGAAGTTGACCGCGACATCGGCGTCGGGCGAGGCGTCGCCGAGCCGGAGATACGCGGCCGGGGCCGAGGCGAGCACGAGCGCATCGTACGGCGTCGCGCGGAGGCGGTTCGTGCCGCTCTGGTAATGCGCGAGCACCTGCGCCGCGGTGAGCTTCGCGGTGTAGAGAGCCACCTCGTCCACCGCGCCGGTGAACGGGTTCGAGCCCGGCTCCGTGTTGTTGTAGGAACCGATCGACAGGCCCGCGGCGCCGCGGACGGCCTCGGCGCCGTGGTCGTCGGTGTTCGCCGCGTAGCCGCCGGTACCCTCGGCCACCTGCTCGCCGTTCACGTACATCGTCGCCGTGGTGGTGGCACCCTCGTAGACGACCACGACGTGGTTCCACGTGCCGGCCGTGCCCGCGCCGGCGTTCGAGGCCTGGCCGGTGATGTTGATGCCGGTGGAGGATCCGCTGCCGATGTAGGTGCGGAAGTTCCAGCCGGTCGCCGGCGAACGCTGGAAGAAGACCCAGCCCTGGCGGTTCACGCCGGAGTAGGAATAGCGGTTCATCAGCGGCGACGGCCCCGGGGAATCGGTCACCTCGACCGTCGGCTGGATCCACGCCTCGATGGTGAAGTCCTTGTTCCCGGCAGGATTCAACGCGGCCTGGTAGGGGATGATCGTGCGCGAACCGTTGAAGTACGCGGCGCCGTCGCGGCTGCCGGCGATGCCGCCGCCCACCGGATGGACGTTGAAATTGGTCGCGTTGCCGGCCGCGCCGATCGGGCCGGAGTTCAGGTTCAGGTTCGTCCGGACCGCGGCCGGGAAGCGATAATACGCGAGCGGCTGGTCCGCCAGCACGGTGGACGGATAGTCCGCGGCGAAGGCAGGGATCGGAGCGCAGGCGACCGCCGACGCGATGGACAGGACCCAAGCGTGGGCCCGACGAGGATTGGGATGCATCATGGTTTCGTCGGCCGGAGGCACGCCCCGACCGTAGGCCCCGAACCTAACACAGCGGCCCCTGGTTTTCCAAGGAACGGTCGTGAAGATTGGGCAACGCTCCGGGCACGCTCCAGAAGCGTGTCGACGCTGTTCCGGACGATGTCTCGCCGTGACAGCCGGGCCGGCGTCAGGCAATCGTCTCGAATACTTCCGGAGGACTACGCGTCCGGCCGGAGCAGAACGCCGTCCCGCAGGATCCGATGCGCAACTCCCGAGGCCTCCTCCATCGCTTGTGGGCGGCGGTGTGCCTCGCGGCCTACCTCGGCGTGGCGACATCGCTGATGCCCGCGTTGGTCGCGTTGGTCGCCTGGGCCGACGGCGACCACCGTGTGATGATGGCTTCCGGCGAGAACGGCGTGAGCATCGTCCTCCGTCACGGCGAGGCCGGCTCGCGGACCGGTGCGGAGCACGCGCATTGCCCTGTGTCGCGGACGCTGGTGCTGCTCGCGGAGCCGTCGGCCACGGCCGATCCGGACCACGTGCTGAACTTCTCCGCCTGTCACCCGAGCACTCTCTGCGCGGCCTCGATGCCGGTGCCGGCCGGGGCGGCTCAACCGGCGGCGACCGCTCTCCCGGGTTGCCCGATGGCTCGCCCCGTCCCGGCAAGATCGCTCGACCCGAAGTCGATCGCGATCCCGCCGCCGGACCTGCCGGTCGAAGTGGTCCGCACGACCGTCCTGCTGGTCTGATCCGCCTTCCTGCCCGGACCGGGCGCCTGCGCGCTCTTCCGGGCTTTTCCGTGCCCGGCTTCCGTCGATGGGCGGTCGCCTTCGCCTCCCGTTCCCGTCCGTGCCCCGTCCCTTTCCGTTCCCCTTTCCTGCCACGATGAAACTGCTCCCGAGAACCCTCCTTGCCCTGATGCTCGCGCTGCGCGCCGCCGCCGCCGACACACCCCCTGCGCCTGCCGCGGATGCCGCCGCGCTGGCACGGGAGGCCGCGGTCCACAACCCCGAGCTCCGCTTCTACGAGGCCGAGCTCGATGCCGCACGGGCGTCTCGCCGGACCTCCGGCCGGCAGGCGCTGCCGGAGGTCTCCGGGAGCGTCGGACAAAAACGATCGACCGATGCCGGCGGCGGCTTCGTCGGCGACGGCGTCGCATGGAGCGTCGGCGTCACCCAGTCGTTCGAGTGGCCCGGACGTCTCGGTCTGCGCAAGGCCATCGCGGACCAGGACGTGGCGTTGGCCGAGCTCGGGCTGGCACGGTTCCGGACCGCGTTGTCCGCGCGCGTCCGCGGCCAGGCCCATGCGCTGGGTGCCGCGGACGAGAAGGCCGGCATCGCCCGGAAGGTCGCCGACCGCTATCGGGCGCTCCGCGAGGTGCTCGTGCAACGCGACCCATCGGGCATCACCCCGCAGCTGGAGAACCGCATCCTCGAGGCCACCGAGATCGGCCTGCGCCGGCGCGCCACCGAGGCGGGCCTCGCCGCGGACGACGCGCGGCTCTCGTTGAACCATCTGCTCGGACGTCCGGTGGACGCGCCGTTGGCCGTCGCCGCGACCGTCGCCGACCTGCCGTCCGCGCCGCGCCTCGACACGCTGCTCGCCGCGGCCGGCACCAACAACTTCGAGCTGCGCCTGCGGGAGACCGAGCTGCGCCGACAAGGCTTCCGCGTGTCGCTCGCCGGCAACGAGCACTGGCCCTCCATCAAGGTCGGCCCGCAGGTCACCGAGGAGAACGCGGGCGGCCGGGACCGTGTCATCGGCGTCGGCGTGTCGTTCCCGCTGCCGCTCTGGCGCGACACCACCTCGGACGTCGCCGCCGCGAAGGCCCGGCAGATCCAGGCGGAGACCGTGCTCAGGACCGCGCGGCGGGAGGTCGAGCGGCGCGTCGTCTCGGCGGCGCGGGCCTATGAGGTCAAGGCGGGCGAGATGGCGCGATGGAGCCCGGATTCGCTGGCCCGGTTCGCCGAGGCCGCGGAACTGGCCGACCGCCACTACCGGCTCGCCGCCGTGCCGGTCACCACCTACGTCGAGCTGCAGAAGCAGTACCTCGAAGCGGTGGAGACGTTGCTCGACACACGACGCGAGGCCATCGCCGCCGCCGCGGAACTCGAAGAACTCACCGGCCTCAACCTGCTCGCCACGCCATGATCGACCAGATCCTCGAATCATCGCTCCGCCAACGCGCGGTCGTGGCGCTGGGCACCGCCCTGCTGCTCGGCATCGGCATCTGGTCGGCGCGCGAGCTGCCCATCGACGCCGTCCCCGACATCACCAGCCCGCAGGTCCAGGTCAACACCGAGGTGTCCGCGCTCGCGCCGGAAGAGGTGGAGCAACAGGTCACGCGGCCGATCGAGATGGAGCTCGCCGGCCTTCCCGGGCTCGCCGAGATGCGGTCGCTGACCAAGTT
>CANGMH010000086.1 GCA_947454005.1 Verrucomicrobiota bacterium | reverse complement strand
GGTCGACCGAGGTGCTGCATTCCATCGCGGCGTTGCACGCGGCGAGCGGCGAGCTGGGAAGGAACCGGTTCCGCGCCTTCGTCCAGCTCGCGCTGAAACGCCAACCGGAGCTGCAAGCGCTCTCATGGAACCCGCGGGTCCCCGCCGGGCAACGCGACCGCCTGGAAGCCGAGGCGGCGGCCGACGGGGCGCCCGGTTTCAGGATCCGCGAACTGGAGCCGTCCGGACGCCTGGTGCCGGCACGGACGAGGGACGGATACGTCCCCGTCTATCTCATCGAGCCGTTGGCGAAGAACCAGGCCGCGCTCGGGTTCGACCTCGGATCCGATCCGTCGCGGCGCATCGCGCTGGAGGAAGCGCGTGATTCGGGCGTGCCGGTGGCGACCGCGCCGATCCATCTCGCCCAAGAAGCGCAGGACCACGCCGGTCTCCTGGTGCTCTTGCCGGTCTACCAAGGCCCGATGCCGGCCGATGTCGCCGGAAGGCGCGAGAAGTGGGCCGGGTTCGCGGTCGCCGTCTTCCGCGTGGCGGACCTGGTCGGCGACGCGTTCCGCGAGCTCGAAAGCAAAGGGATCGAGGCGCGGCTGACGGAAGGCGGCCCGGCCGCCAAGACGCTCTTCGGGGCGGATGCGCTCGCATCCCGTGACCGGGCGTCGACCTGGTTGGAGTTCGCCAGCCGGCGCTGGGCGGTCGAGTTCGCGCCCACCGCGCGGTTCGAGACCACCCGGTCGCATCTCCGGTCATGGTTCGTGCTCGGCGGAGGGCTGGCGTCGACGGTCCTGGCGTCGGCCTACCTCTCGGCCGGCGCGCGCCGGACCGCGGAGATCGCCGCGGCGCACGCGGCGCTCCATGAAGAGGTCGAGGAGCGTCAGCGGGCCGAGGCGGCGGCCGCGGCGGCGAACGAGGCGAAGTCGGGTTTCTTGGCCAGCATGAGCCACGAGATCCGCACCCCGTTGAACGCGATCCTCGGCTACACGCAGCTGCTCCAGCGCGATCCCCGAGTCCCGCCCGAACAGCGCGATGCCCTCGGCGGCATCAGCGCCAGCGGCCACCATCTCCTCGGCTTGATCGACGAGATCCTCGACCTCTCCAAGATCGAGGCCGGCCGCATGGAGCTGAACGTCTCGGACTTCGACATCGCGTCGTTGGTGCGGGGCCTCACCGCGACCTTCCAGCCGCTTTGCGCCGCGAAACGGGTCGCCTTCCGCGTCGGTCTGGACGCCCAGGGCCCGCTCCGCGTCCGCGGCGACGAGGGGAAGCTACGGCAGGTCCTCATCAACCTGCTCGGGAACGCGGTGAAGTTCACCAACCAAGGGGAGGTCTGCCTCCGTTCGCGGAAAGCGGATGGCGACGGACGGATCTTCGAGGTGATCGACACCGGCCTGGGCATCCCGGACGACGAGCAGGCCGACATCTTCCGGCCCTTCCATCAAGGCAGCGGTTCGCGGGATCGCGGCGGCACCGGCCTCGGCCTGGCGATCGCCCAGCGCCAGGTCGAGCTGCTCGGCGGCCGCCTCGGGCTCCAGTCGGAGCGCGGCGTCGGCTCCCGGTTCTACTTCACCATACCGCTCGCGGTGCCGGCGACGGCGCCCGAGGAACCGGTCCCGCAGGTGCTCCGGCTCGCGGCCGGCCACGAGGTCCGCGCGCTCGTCGTGGACGACCGCAAGGAGAACTGCGACGTCCTCGGCGGGATGCTCGCGCTGATCGGTTGCGAGGTGCGGACCGCCGCGGACGGTCCCGCCGCGCTGCGGGCCGCCGCCGAGTTCCGGCCGGGGATCGTCTTCCTCGACCTGCTCCTGCCCGGGATGGGCGGTGCCGAAGCCGCCCGGCTGATGCTGGCCGATCCGGCCTGCGGCGGGCCGAAGATCGTCGCCCACACCGCCTCGGCGCTCGCCCGGATGCGCGACGAGGCGTTCGCGGCCGGCTGCGTGGATTTCGTGGCCAAGCCGTTCCGGTGCGAACGGATCCACGAGATGGTGCGCGTCCATCTGGGCGTCGCGTTCGAGCACGCGGCGCTCCAGCCTGAGGAGCTTCCTGCCGCCGTCCTGTCGCGCGTGGTCCTGCCCGATGAGCTGTCGGCACGCCTCCATTTCGCCGCCGAGTTGCACAGCACGACCGCGCTCAAGAGCTGCCTCCAAGACCTGCGGGAGCTGGGCCCGGATGCGACGCAGCTGGCCGAGCAGATCCGCCACCGCATGCGCAGCTTCGACATGGACGGCATCCTCCGGCTGCTGACCACGGCCACGTCGCCGGAGCCTTCCACGCCTCTCCACCATGGGATTTCCCGCTGACGCCATGCCACCGGACAAGATCCTCCTGGTCGACGACGTGCCCGAGAACCTCTCGGTGCTGGCGGCCGCGCTCGAGCCGGAAGGATACGAGATCCTCGCGGCGTCCAGCGGACCCGCCGCGTTGAAGGTCGCGGCCCGGGCCCGGCCGGGTCTCGTCCTGCTCGACGTCCTCATGCCGGGGATGGACGGCTTGGAGACCTGTCGCCGGCTCAAGGAGGACGAAACCACCCGCGACATCCCGGTCATCTTCATCACCGGCCGGACCGAGCTGGCCAGCATCGTGTCGGGCTTCCGCGCGGGCGGCGTCGATTATGTGGTGAAGCCGTTCCAGGCCGAGGAGGTGCTGAACCGGGTGGCGACGCATCTCCGGTTGAACCGGCTGACGCGCGAGCTGACCGAGAAGAACCGCGTGCTCGGACAACGCACGGCCGAGCTCACCGCCGAGATGGATCGCCGCCGGCAGGCGGAGACCGCGCTGGAGGACGCCGACGGACGCCTCGCCGCGATGTCCGGCCTCGAGGCGGAACGCTGGAACCTCGCCGGCCTGGTCGGCGGCAGCCGGCACATCCGCAAGATCGTCGACGACATCCGCCGGCTCCACCAGTTCGCCTCGACCAGCGTCCTCATCACCGGCGAGAGCGGCACCGGGAAGGAGCTGGTCGCGCGCGCCATCCATTTCGACAGCCCTCGGGCCGAGGGCCCGTTCATCCCCGTGAACTGCGTGGCCATCCCGGCCGACCTCGCGGAATCGATGCTGTTCGGCCACGTGAAGGGAGCGTTCACCGGCGCGACGGCGGACCGGAAGGGATGCTTCGAGCTGGCGCACGGCGGCACGCTCTTCCTCGACGAGATCGGCGACATGCCGGTGTCGCTCCAGGTGAAGCTGCTGCGGGTGCTCGAGGACGGGAACGTCACGCCCGTCGGAGCTTCCCGGCCGCGCAAGACGGACGTCCGCATCATCGCCGCCACCAACGCCGACCTGGACGCGCGCATCGCCGCCGGGACGTTCCGGCAGGACCTCTACTTCCGCCTCGCGCGCTACCTCGTCG
Organism: Verrucomicrobiota bacterium; assembly: GCA_947454005.1. Classification (GTDB taxonomy): domain Bacteria; phylum Verrucomicrobiota; class Verrucomicrobiia; order Limisphaerales; family UBA9464; genus CAIVQB01. Next base: position 9,934 of record CANGMH010000086.1, on the reverse strand, counting down.
CCACCCCGCCGCTCCGGGACCGGCCCGAGGACGTTCCGCTGCTCGCCGCCCATTTCCTCCGCGTGTTCGCGCAGGAGATGGGCCTGAAGGCGCCGCCCCTCACGCAGCCGGCGCTCGCGGCGCTGGCCCGCCACGACTTCCCAGGGAACGTCCGCGAGCTCAAGAACGTGATGGAGCGCGCCTTGATCGAGAGCGGCGGCGGCGGCGCGATCCGGCCCGAGCACCTGTGCCTTCCGCAGCGCCATGTCCCCGTGGCCGCATCCGTCGCGTCCGTGTCATCCGCGGCTGGCGACGCGGCGAAGATGCAGCGCGCGTCGGCGATGTCCGGGCTTCCCTTCAACCTGGCGGAAGCGGAGGAGATCCTCATCCAGCGCGCGTTGCAGGAGACCCGCGGCAACATCGCCGAAGCGGCGCGGCTGTTGGGCATCCATCGCACCCGGATCTACCGCACCCTCGCGAAGGAGGATCCGGCCGACGAGCCGGCCGCGCTTTGACGTCCGGATGCGATGTGTACCCGATGTCGCGCCGGCGACAGTTGGAACATCCCGGCGGATCGGCGCGGACGGGCAGGATATCGATGGAAAGCCCATGGAAAGGCCCTCCGGCGAGCGTCCGATGCGATGGCACGCGGGCGGCTATGAGGACGGATGCCGGACGTGGATCCGGACCCAAATCCAGCCCACTCGCGAACATGCCCTCATCCTCCATCCCCCTGACAAGCCTCCCCCAATCCGCCGGCGACAGGTCCCGGCGATCCTCCCGCCTGATGGCGGCGGCCGTGGTGACGGTCGCCGCATGTTCGGCGGGCGCCACGACGTCGCTGGCCGCGGACGCGGCGCCTTCCCGGGCCCATGCGCTGGTCCAGTTCCAGTTCGCGGACCAGTACCTCACGCCCCGGGGCATGATCGTCCACAACGACGGGATGACCTTCCAGCCGCTCGTCCTCGGGTTCTTCAACGTCCACAAGAGCGACTCCTTCCTCAACGACATCACGTTGATCGGAGGCGTGTGGAACGACTTCTCCACGTCTCCTGTGTCCGTCCACGCGCCGTTCGGCAGCAGCCCGAAGACGAGCTGGGTCGAGATCGACCCGATCGCCGGCGTTTCGATGGGGCTCGGTAAGAACCTCAAGCTGGATGTCACCTACACGGCCTTCAAGATGGAGATCCTCGACATCCCGACCTCGCAGCACCTGGAGGTGAAGATGGCGCTCGACGACACGGAGTGGCTGAAGGCCTTCGCGCTGCATCCGTATGTCAGCTTCTGGCAGGAGCTCGATGGCAAGGCGACCGCGGCCCAGGTGCCCTACTTCGTCGATCCGCTGGGCAAGAAGCCCGGTGCGCCGCCCGACTCCAGCTTCTACTTCGATCTCGGCGTCGCGCCGTCGTACACCTTCGAGAAGCTTTCCCTGAAGGTGGAGGCGCCGTGCCGGGTGCTGTTGGCGGACAAAGATTTCTACGGCGAATACTACGACAAGTCCTCGACGATCGGCCTCTTCGAGGTCGGCGTCAAAGCCACCATCCCGCTGAAGTTCATGCCCGAGGGCTACGGGCACTGGAGTTTCTACTCCGGCGTCAAATATATGAACTTCGTCGACGACAACCTCGCCGGGATGCAGCAGTTCAACGCGCCCGGGAAGGCCACCGATGATGTCGTCCAGTTCTACTTCGGCATCTCGAGCTTCTTCTGAGACGACTCCTTTCCCGGCGTGCCCCGGTGGCGCGCCGGGATCCGCTTCCCGCGACACCCTGTGACCCGACCTTCCATGACGATCGACGCCGAGCCGTATCCCTTCGAGTTCGCGCCCGCCGCCTGCGCGCTGTTGATCATCGACATGCAGCGGGACTTCCTCGAACCGGGAGGTTTCGGCGAGATGCTCGGCAACGACGTCTCGCAGCTCCGGCGCACCATCGGGCCCAACCAACGGCTGTTGGCGGCCTGGCGCGCGGCGGGGCTGCCGGTGCTGCACACGCGGGAAGGCCATCGCCCGGACCTCTCCGATCTCCCTCCGGCCAAGAAGGTCCGCGGCCGGTCCAAGACGTGCATCGGCGACAGCGGTCCGATGGGGCGCATCCTCGTGCGCGGCGAGGCGGGCCACGACATCATCCCGGAGCTCTACCCGTTGCCCGGCGAGCCGGTGATCGACAAGCCGGGCAAAGGCGCCTTCTACGCCACCGACCTCCACGCGATCCTCGGGTCCCGCGGCATCCGGCAGCTCGTCGTCACCGGCGTGACCACCGAGGTCTGCGTGAACACCACCGTCCGCGAGGCCAACGACCGCGGCTACGATTGCCTGGTGCCGGACGATTGCGTCGGCTCGTACTTCCCCGTCTTCCAGGAGATGGGCCTCAAGATGATCAAGGCGCAGGGCGGGATCTTCGGATGGGTCTCCTCGTCCGAGAAGGTCCTCGCCGCGCTCCGTTGATCGTCCTTCCAGCACCCTTCCGCGCCCGAAACCGATCCTGCCCCCGATCCCGATCCCAAGAACCCCTCCCGACCATGACCACGAACACCGCTTTCAAACCCAAAGTGTGGGTGCCCGGAGACTGGAACGCCTTCTTCGGCTTCGGCACCAACATCCTCGTCAACCTGCTCACGCTGACCGCCCTGCTGCGCTTCGTGCTGAAGATGCCCGACGAGCTCGTCTTCGGGAAGATCCTGCCCGCCACGGGTCTGATGCTCTGCCTCTCGACGATGTACTACGCCTGGCTGGCGTACCGCCTCGCGCAGAAGACAGGCCGCACCGATGTCTGCGCGCTGCCCTCCGGCATCAGCGTGCCCCACATGTTCATCGTCACCTTCGTCATCATGCTCCCGATCACCCTCAAGACGGGGAACCCGGTCAAAGGCTGGGAGGCCGGGCTCACGTGGGTCTTCATCCAGAGCTTCGTGCTGATGGTCGGCGGGTTCGTCGGCACCTGGATCCGCAAGATCACGCCGCGGGCGGCGCTGCTCGGAACGTTGGCCGGCGTCTCGGTCACCTTCATCTCGATGAAGCCGGCGCTGGAGATGTTCATGACGCCGGTGATCGGCCTGACCTGCTTCGCCATCATCCTGCTGAGCTGGTTCGGCGGGGTGTCGTACCGCGGTATCCCCGCCGGTCTCGTCGCCATCGCGGCGGGCACCGTCATCGCGTGGGGGGCGACCGCGCTCGGGTTCGGGTTCGGCGGCATGACGGTGAAGGGCCTCGCGGATTCGGTCGCCAACTTCGGTTTCAACATCCCGATGCCGGTCTTCGGGCACGTGTTCGGCGGGTTCGAGTTCCTCGGGATCCTGCTCGTCACGGCGATCCCCTTCGGCATCTACGACCTCGTCGAGGCCATCGACAACGTGGAGAGCGCGGAGGTCGCGGGCGACGCCTATCCGACGACCCGCGTGCTCACCGCCGACGGCGTCGTCAGCCTGATCGGCTGCCTGATGGGCAACCCGTTCATCAACGCCGTCTACATCGGACACCCGGGCTGGAAGGCGATGGGCGGCCGGATCGGCTACTCCGCCGCGACCGGCATCTTCGTCATCGCGCTCTGCTGGTTCGGGGTCATCTCGGTCATGCTCGCGCTCATCCCCACCGTGGCCATCCTGCCCATCCTGCTCTACATCGGCATGCTCATCGGGTCGCAGGCGTTCCAGGAGACGCCCCGGGCGCACGCCCCCGCCATCATCCTCGGGCTCGTCCCGCACATCGCCGCCTGGGCGCTGGTGCAGATCAACGGCTCGCTCGCCGCCGCCGGCACGCTCGTGCCCGCGTTGGCCCCGGAGAAGAAGGAGGCGCTGGTGGCGGCGATGAGGAACGAGGGCGTGCTCTACCACGGGATCGAGATCCTGGGCGGCGGGTCCATCCTGGGCGGGCTCATCCTGACCGCCATCGCGGTCGGCATCATCGACCGCTCGTTCGGCAAGGCCGCGGCGTTCTCGCTCGCCGGCGGCGCGCTGACCTTCTTCGGGCTCATGCACGGCGAACGCATCGGCATCGCGGTGACGCCCGTCGTCGCCATCGGTTACCTCGCGGTGGCCGCCGTGCTCTTCGCCTGCGCGAAGCTGTGCGTCGTGGCGCCTCGCCCCGTCGCGGAGGAACCCGCGGGACACGGGGCCGCCGCGTCGACCCATTGAGGCGGCGAACCGTCGCTTCGATCCATCCCAACTGGAACTCCGTCCTCTCGCCTATGCCTTACGTCGGATCCGAACCCTATTCTTGGCCCTACGACGGCGACCTCCGGCCGGACAACACCGTCGTGCTGGTCATCGACATGCAGACGGATTTCTGCGGGCCGGGCGGCTACGTGGACAAGATGGGCTACGACCTCTCGCTCACCCGGGCTCCGATCGGCCCCATCCAGGGCGTCCTGGCCGCGGCGCGGGCGAAGGGCTTCCACGTCATGCACACCCGCGAGGGGCATCGGCCGGACCTCTCGGACCTGCCGGAGAACAAACGCTGGCGCAGCCGGCGCATCGGCGCGGGCATCGGCGACACCGGTCCGTGCGGACGGATCCTCGTCCGGGGCGAGCCCGGCTGGGAGATCATCCCCGAGCTCGCGCCGCTGCCCGGCGAGACGTTGATCGACAAGCCCGGCAAGGGTTCCTTCTACGCCACCGACCTCGACATGGTGCTCCGCCGCAAAGGCGTCCGGAACATCGCGCTCGCCGGGATCACCACGGACGTCTGCGTCCACACGACGATGCGCGAGGCCAACGACCGCGGCTACGAATGCCTCCTGCTCTCCGATTGCACGGGCGCGACCGACCACCGCAACCACCTCGCCGCGCTGTCGATGGTCAAGATGCAGGGCGGCGTCTTCGGGGCCGTGGCCGGTTCGGCCGCGTTCATCCGGGCGATCGAGGCATGAGCGGTCCCTATCCGCTTTCCCGGCGGGACTGGCCGGAGCCGGCGGCTTCTTCCGCTCCCCGATGCGTGCTACACCGGACCCATGGACAATGACACGGCGCGGGTCCTCAAGCTCCACGACCTCTTCCAGGTCTCCGGATGGCAGCACAAGCTGCCATGGAGACCCTTCAAGGAAGGCGTCGACATCTACCGGCTCTACGGGGACGGCGAGACCGGCCCGACCGCGGCGTTGCTGCGGTTCCGCGCCGGCGGCCGCGTGCCCCTCCACGAGCACACCGGCTACGAGCACATCTTCGTCCTGTCGGGTTCGCAGGTGGACGAGAACAGCCGGGCCGACACCGGCATGCTGATCATCAATCCCCCGGGCACGAGCCACAGCATCCTGAGCGAGGCCGGATGCATCGTGCTGGCGATCTATGAGAAACCCGTCCGCTTCCTCGCGGCGGACGAAGCCGCTCCCGGACCCGCCCATGGATGACATCCTCCTCGCTGTGAACGGCACGCTGATGCGCGGCCTCGAACTCAACCCGAACCTGCTCGCGGTCGGAGCCACCTTCGTCCGCGAGGCGTCCACCGCCCCTTGCTATCGGCTCTGGTCCATCGGCGACAGGCATCCGGCGATGATGCGCTTCAAAGAAGGCGGCGCGGCGGTGGCGCTCGAGATCTGGGCGGTGCCGCCCGCCGGGCTCGCCTCCGTGCTGTCGCGCGAGCCGGCCGGATTGGCGATCGGCAAGGTCGTGCTGTCCGACGGGAGCGAGGTGCTGGGCGTGCTCGGCGAGGCCTTCCTCTGCGAAGGGCAGCGGGAGATCACCGCCCACGGCGGTTGGCGCGCCTATCGCGCCCATGCCGCACCGGTCTCCTGAGGCGCGGTCCCGTCGTGCTGCGGCATTGCCAGCACGTCGCGGGTCGCGTCCAATTTCCTCGCATGAGCGGACACCACCACCACGGCCCCGGCGGGCACACCCACGAACCGATGGACCATCCCGGCCACTTCGACGAACGGGACCAGCCGCTCGACCGCGATCTCAAGAAACGGGCCTTCACCGTCGGCGTCGGCGGCCCGGTCGGCAGCGGCAAGACCGCGCTCATGCTCCAGCTCTGCCGGCGGCTGCGCGAGCACCGGAACATCGCCGCCGTCACCAACGACATCTTCACCCGCGAGGACGGCGAGTTCCTCATCCGCAACCAGGCGCTCGATGCCGCGCGCATCCGCGCCGTCGAGACCGGGGGATGCCCGCACGCCGCCATCCGCGAGGACATCTCGGCGAACCTGCTCGCGCTCGAGGAGCTCCACCGGGAGTTCCATCCGGAGATCCTGCTGCTCGAATCCGGCGGCGACAACCTGGCCGCCCACTTCAGCCGCGAGCTCGCCGACTACACCATCTACGTGATCGACGTCGCCGGCGGCGACAAGGTCCCGCGCAAGGGCGGACCGGGCATCACGCAGTCCGACCTGCTCGTCATCAACAAGACAGACCTCGCGCCGGCCGTCGGCGCCGATCTCGACGTCATGGCCCGCGACGCGGAGAAGATGCGCGGACCGGGCCCGGTGGTCTTCGCGCAGGTGAAGCACGGCGGCGGCGTGGACGACATCATCGCCCACGTGCTGCACGCCTGGCAGCACGCCAGCGGCGTCGCGCACCACCATTGACCGGCGCGCGGACGGGGCCCGGAATCCGTTCGCCTCGCATCCGCCCCGCGCTAGGCTCCGGCGCGATGACCGCCGTCGCCACGCCGATCCCGAAGCCGCCCGCCATCGCCGGACGCCTGCCGTTCTACTACGGCTGGGTGAACCTGCTCGTCGCGGCGCTCGCGATGGTCGCGACCCTTCCCGGCCGGACCCAAGGTCTCGGTCTCATCACCGAACCGCTGCTCGCCGATCTCGGCCTCGACCGCGTCGCCTTCGCGCAGATCAATCTCTGGGCCACGCTCATCGGCGCGGCCGCGTGCATCGGGTTCGGCCGCCTGATCGACCGGCTCGGCGCGCGGATCGTGCTCGCGGCGCTCGCCATCGGCCTCGGCGGGGTCGTGCTCGGCATGGGCCGGGTCACCTCGGTCGCCTGGCTCGCGGTCGCCGTCACCCTGACCCGCGCGCTCGGGCAGAGCGCGTTGTCGGTCGCGAGCCTGAGCATCGTGCCGCAGTGGTTCACGCGACGCCTGCCGACGGCGATGGCGCTCTACACGGTCGCGCTGAGCATCGGTTTCATGGCGGCCTTCCCGCTCGTGGGCGAGGTCGTCGTCCGCCAAGGATGGCGCGTCGCCTGGAACGGCATCGGCTGGGCGCTGCTCCTCGGCATGGCGCCGATCGCCTGGCTGTTCGTCCGGCGCAGCCCGGAATCCTGCGGTCTCGAAGTGGACGTCGACGCCCGGCCCCAACGCGGCGGGCCCGGCGGAACGGCCGGATCCGCCGACGCCGATGCGCCATCCGCCACTCTCGCCGAAGCGCTGCGGACGCCGGCTTTCTGGGTGTTCGGGCTCGGGTCCGCGCTCTACGGCCTGGTCGCGTCGGGGATCGGTCTGTTCAACGAATCCATCCTCGCCGAGCGCGGCTTCGACGCCTCGGCCTACCACCTCACGCTCGCCGTCACGGCGATGACCGCTCTCGCCGGCAACTTCCTCGGCGGATGGCTGGCAGGACGCTGGCCGCTCGGACGCCTGATGGCCGTCGCCCTCGCGCTGCTCGCGACCGGTCTGGTCACCTTGCCGCACCTGCGTACGATGGCCGGGCTGATGGCCCAAGCGGTGGTGATGGGCCTGGCGGGCGGGTTCGTAACGGTGCTGTTCTTCACCGTCTGGGCCCGTGTCTACGGTCGCGGGCATCTCGGCCTCATCCAAGGCGCGGCGCAGACGCTCACCGTCACCGCTTCCGCCGTGGGACCGTTGTTGCTGGCCCAGGTCGTCGCCACCACTGGCTCCTACGCGTCGGCGTTCCGCGTACTCGCGGTGGTGGTGGTCGCTGTCGCCGCTTGGGCGGCGTTGTTGAGGATGCCTCCGGTCCGGACGGCGTCGGTGTAGGCAGGTGGCGGTGTCGCGGAATCCAGGCCAATGGGTGGCGTCGGTCAGTTCGACCCTGACGGTGTCGATGGGTAGGGCGTGCGTTGCCGCGCCGCCGATCCTTTGGCTGGAACGAGCGCCGCGAGGTCCCGTCCATTCGAACCAGCCGCGGTGCTTCGCTAGCGGCCGGTGATTCCACGGCCAAGCGGCAGCTTGGACCTAACACACAATCAAAAGGGCCGGGACGTTTTCGTCCCGGCCCGGTCGTGCTGTGGGTGGACCTTGGTGGCCACAGGCTTTGCTGCCTTTTGGTCAGCTCTGTCTCGGCGCGGCCACCTCGACGCAGACGAGGTCGCCGGCGGCGTTGCGCACGTAGAGCCTGCCGTTGGCGAGCGTGGGCGGCGTCCAGCATTTGCCGCCGATGACCTGGTCGCGGCGGATGAGCTCGAACTTCTCCGGCGTGACCTTGGCGACGGTGAGCTCGCCTTTGTCGCTCAGCAGGAGGACGCGGTTGCCAGCCGTGGCGACGGGTGATCCCGGGCTCGATCCGAAATTGCCCTCGCTCCACTTCACTTCGCCGGTCTTCCAATCGACGCAGCGGAACTGTGCGCCGGCGCCTTTGGCATCGCAGCTGTTGAGGCCGTAGAGATGGCCGTCGATCAGCAGCGCCGTGGCCAGAAAGGTGCCCAGTTGACGGTTCTTCCAGACGTGCTCCGGCTTGCCGTCGGTGAAACGCACGACCGCACCGCCGTCGTCCGCCGAGCTGATGAAGACCTCGTCGCCCTTCACGATGGGGTCGGACGAATGGCAGAAGTAGCCTTGGCCGAAGGGCACCTGCCACTGCTCCTTGCCGTCGCTGATGCGGATGGCGGCGAGATGGTTGGTCGCGAGGACCATGAGGGTCGGTTCGCCCTTGAGCTTCGCGAGGGCAGGCGTGTTGAAGCCCGGCGACTTCGCGCCGGTGGTCCAGAGCAGCTTGCCGGTGGACTTGTCGAGCGCGGTGCCGGCGGTGCCGTAGTTCACGACCACGCGGTCGCCGAGCACGATCGGCGATCCGATGATGCCCCACGGCGTGAGGTCGGCCTTGAGCGCGGCGAGGTCGTTCTCCCAGACGGTGGCGCCCTTCGCGGCATCGAGGCAGAGCACGAGCGCGGGCTTGATGACGACGAAGAGCTTGCCGCTATCGGCGACGGCGGAGGAGTTCGGCCCGCCCTCGTACATCACGGGCGACAGCTTGCTCGGCCACTCACGCTTCCACACGACGGCGCCGGTCACGGCGTCGAGGCACCAGAGCGTGGTGGTGTCGGATTTGTCGATGTTGCCCAAGGTGAACACCCGGCCGTCCGCGACGGTGGCGGCGGTGAAGCCGACGCCGACCTTGGCCTTCCAGAGGGGCTTCGGACCTTCTTTGTCCCACGCATCGGGGGCGATGCGCTCGGTGCTGATGCCGTCGCCTTGCGGACCGCGCCACTTGGGCCAGTCCGCGGCGCCGGCGAGAAATGCGGTCAAGGAAGCGAGCAAGAAGATCGATCTCATGGCGGGCGCAGCGTAGCCACGGGCGGTCGGGCCGCAACCGGCTTGATCCGGGGTGATGTCGGCGTCGCGACCGATCCGGTCCCGGGCTTGCTGCCGGGCTCGACGGGGCGATGGGACCGGACTTATAGACCGTCCGTGCATCGACGGCATTTCCTCAGGGCGCTGGTGTTCGGTCCGATGGCGGCGGCGGCCGGTTGCCGATCGTGGGTCGCGCCGGGATCCCGCGGCGGGCAGAGGCTTTTCTTCACTTCGGCGGGCAAGACCTGCCTGGTCGCCGCCGACGGATCCGGCCTGCGTCCGATGGAGTTCGACGTTCCGGGACAGGCGACCTGGCAGCCGGGTCCGGCCTTCTCCGACGGGAACCGCGTGATGTTCCTGAGCATGGAGCCCCGGCGCGACGGCCCCGGCCGGCCGTTCGAGGAATACTACACGCAGACGCCGACGCATCTCTGGGTCCACGACCTCGACCGCGGCGGCCTGACCGAGATCGCGACCCGGGACCGGCTCGCGGTCTTCTACACGCCGCAGGCCTTGCTCGACGACCATCGCATGCTCGTCCAG
>CANGMH010000085.1 GCA_947454005.1 Verrucomicrobiota bacterium | reverse complement strand
TATCGCTGGTTCCCGGCCTCGTGGGCGCGTTGATCCTCGGCAGCTGGGCGCTGGCCGCATGGAAGATCGGGCCGGTTTACCTCAACGCGTCCTTGGCCTTGGTGGCGACGCTCTTCGGCGGGTCGCAGCGGTTCATCACCGGGTTCAGGGACATATTCCACCGCAAGATCACGGTGAACGTCTTCGTGGTCGTGGCGTTGATCGCGACCATCGCGATCGGGGAATTCCGGTCGGCGGCGATCATCGTCTTCATCATGGCCGTGGTCGGGGCCTTGGAGACCTACACGATGGAGAAGAACCGGCAGAGCATCCGCGACCTGCTCGATCTCACTCCACGGACGGCCACGGTCCGGCGCGGAAAGGCGGAGGTGTCCGTGCCCATCAGCGAGGTGGCGGTCGGGGACATCGTTCTGGTGGGACCGGGGGACCGCGTCCCGGTGGACGGCGTGGTCGTGTCCGGCTCCAGCAGCGTCGACCAGGCACCCATCACCGGCGAGTCGATCCCCGTGGACAAGTCCAAAGGCAGCGAGCTCTTCAGCGGCACGTTGAACATCACCGGCCGCCTGGAGGAGCGGGCGACGAAAGTCGGGGCCGACACGACGCTCGCGAAGATCGTCCATCTCGTCGAGGAGGCGCAGACGACCAAAGCTCCGATCCAAGATGTGGCGGATCGCTTCACGGTGTGGTTCCTCCCCACGGTGCTGCTGCTGGCCATCGGCGTCTACTTCATGACGTACGACGTCAAGACGGCGGTCTCCATCTTGTTGGTGGCCTGTCCGTGTGCCTTCGCCATCGCCACGCCGACCGCCGTGACCGCCGGCATCTCGGTCATGGCCCGGCGCGGTGTGTTGGTGAAGGGCGGGATGTTTTTCGAGCTCGCGGGCAGGATCGACGCCCTCGTGGTGGACAAGACCGGCACCTTCACGCTGGGCCGGCCCAAGGTCTCGGAGATCATGGCCTTCGATGGCGCATCGGAGACGGACGTGCTCCGGATCGCGGCCATCGGCGAGAAGTTCTCCGAACATCCGGTCGCCCGGGCCGTGGCCCTGTCCGCCGGTCAGAAGGGCCTGGACGTCCCTGATCCGGACGATTTCCAGGCCGAGATCGGCATGGGCGTGACGGCACGATGCGACGGCGCGCGAATCCGGGTCGGAAGAGAGGCCTACCTGCGCGCGCAAGGCGTCGTCCTGTCGGCCGCCGCCATCGCCGGCATCGCCCGGCAGACCCAGCTTGGCAGGACCCTGCTGTTGGTCGCGCAAGGGGACCGGATGGTGGGCCTGATCGCCGTGGCCGACGAGATCCGACCGGAGACCCGGGCGACCATCGCCGAACTCCACCGGGTCATGGGCAACAACAACATCACGATGCTCACCGGCGACAACGAACTCGTGGCACGCTCCGTGGCGGAGCAGATCGGGGTCCGGTCCTACAAAGCCGGCCTGCTGCCCGAACAGAAACAGGCCTTCGTCAAAGCGCTGCAGGCCAGCGGTCACACGGTCGCGATGATCGGCGACGGGATCAATGATGCGCCCGCGCTCGCCCTGGCGGACGTCGGCATCGCCATGGGCGCCGCCGGGACGGATGTCGCCATCGAAACGGCGCATGTGACCCTGATGAACGATGACCTCAGCCGTGTGGCCGAGTTCATCCTCATGTCGAGGACCGTCCTGCGGCGGATCAAGCTCAACATCTTCTTCTCGATCATCTACAACGTCATCGGCATCGCGCTGGGGGCGCTGGGCATGCTCACGCCCATCTGGGCGATCACGTTCCAGGAGGCCGGATGCGTCACCGTGGTGTTCAGCTCGATGCAACTGCTCTGGGCCGGACCTCGATCGGCGATGGCATCAACCGGCACTCCGCGGACGGCCGCTGCCGAAAGTTAGCCGGGAACCGCCCCTGCAGGTGGGCGCCCTTGCTGACGCGTCGTCCTCTTCGAAGGAACCCAGGTCGCGGTGGGCCCAGAGGTCTTGGACGAGGGCGATGAGGTTGCTCAGCCGTTTTGGGGCATCAGTCCACGCAACCGTTGGGTCGCCTCCTCACGGTCGATCTCACTCGCCGCCACGGCCAGCGTCAGTTCTTCCCACTCCGGCCCGTCCGTCTCTGGCTCGATGCCGTTCAAGCGCAGAAAGACGACGCAGGCGCCCAGCGCCGCGCGCTTGTTGCCATCGATGAAGGGATGGTTCTTGCAGAGATAGAACAGATACGCCGCCGCCACTTCCGCCATGTCACGGTAGGGCGAACCGCCACCGAAGCTCGCCTGCGGCGCGGCCACCGCCGATTCCAGCAACGCCATCTCACGCACGCCGTCCGAACCGCCGAAACGACCGATGGCCTCCGCGTGGATCTCACGAACGATCTCCACGGTGAGGTGGAAACAATCCTCCGGCGTCGCGCTCATGCCAGCCTCTTCATGGTCCGCGCGTAGTCCTTCATCGTCGCCTGGATGATCCGCGACACTTCCGCCCGCGACGGCCTGGGATCCAACGGCGTCAGCGTGATCGTGCCGCCCTCGTGGACCTCCACGTTGACCTTGTCGCCGACCTTCAAGTGCGCCATGTCCATCAACGCCGCGTCGAACATCAGACCCTGCGAGTTGCCGATCTTGGAGATGGTTTTGACCATGTGGTGAAACTATGTTTTACGCGTGATTCCGTCAAGCCGGCCGCCGCGAACGCGGCTTTCGTCGCGGTGACGGTGCGCTCGCCGGTCGCTGTTGCGGCAGGAGAAGAAGCGAGGTCCACGCGCTTCTTTGGCGCGCGAAGACAGGCCGGCTCTTCGCGGATCGACGCGACGGAAGTTCCTGCAACCTCCGCGGCGGGCCGACGTCTCACGGGGCGTATGTTGTCGCCGATCTCCGCCGGACGTTGGGATTTCGCCGCCGCCGCGCATCTGCTGAACCGCGCGGGCTTCGGCGGCACTCCCGCGGAGATCGAGGCGTTGGTCCGGCTCCGTCCTGCCGAAGCGGTCGCGCGCTTGGTGGATTTCTCCGCCACGCCCGACACGATCCCGGCGCCGGAGTGGGCCAAGCCAGATCCCGGACGCGCGGAGTGGCTCCGCAAGGTCCGTCAGGCCACCGCCGACGAGCGCCGTGAACTGCAGCGCGAGTTCCAGCGGGAGCAGCGGCAGCGCATGCTGGAGCTGCATACCAGCTGGCTCTCGCGCATGGTCTCGGGACCGCGGCCGTTCCAGGAGAAGCTCACCTTGTTCTGGCACGGTCATTTCGCCACCAGCGTCCTCAAAGTGAAGGACGCCTATCTGATGTGGCGACAGAACGAGGTCTTCCGCAGGCACGGCACCGGTGAGTGGCTGAAACTGCTGCGCGAGGTGACCAGGGATCCGGCGATGCTCGTGTGGCTCGACCAGGCCCAGAGCAAACCGGATTATCCGAACGAGAACTACGCCCGCGAGTTGATGGAGCTCTTCACGCTGGGCGAAGGCCATTACACGGAAAAGGACGTCACCGAGGCCGCGCGCGCGCTGACCGGGCTGACCTACGACCGGCTGCGCCAGGAGCCGACCTTCCGGCATCGGCTCCGCGACGTGCGCGACAAGACCATCTTCGGCCGGACCGGGGACTTCGACGGCGAGGACCTGATCCAGCTCATCACGGCCCAGCCGCAGAGCGCGCGGTTCTTGACGGGGAAGCTGTGGCGGTTCTTCGCCGGCACGGAGCCGTCCGACACGTTGACCGAAGCGATGGCGGCGGAGTTCTGTCGGCATGGGCAGGAGATCCGGCCGTTCTTGCGGACGATGTTCCTCTCGGAGGAGTTCCACTCGCCGGCCGTCGTGCGCCAGCAGATCAAGAGCCCGGTGCAGCTGCTCGTGACGGCGTGCCGCCAGCTGGAGCGTCCGCTCCCGCCCGGCCCCGTGGCGGTCAACGCGCTGCGCGCGCTCGGTCAGGAGCTGTTCAATCCGCCGAACGTGAAGGGCTGGGACGGAGGCGTCGCGTGGATCAACACCAACACCTTGCTCACCCGGCACAACCTCGCGCTGCTGCTCACCACCGGGGAGAACGCGCTGCCGGTGATGGCGCGCAAGCCGGCCGGCAAGAAGCCTGCCGGTCGGGCGATGGCCCGGCTTTCACCGCACGCCGCCGATCCGGACAAGATCTTTCCAGCCGAGGTGCGTCGCTCGACCGATCGCCTGCTCGCCGAGGTGGAACGACGGTTCATCAACGGCCCGCTCCAGGCCAAGGACCGCGCGGCCTTGCGCGATTACCTCCAAGCGCAGGGCACGCTGGACGACCACGATCTGCTCGGGTTCGTCCGTCTGGCGATGTGCACGCCCGCTTACCAGCTCATCTGAACCCAAGAGCGCGGGCGATCCGCCGGCTCTCCCGATACACCCCATGAACAATCTCCACACCCGCCGCTCGTTCCTCCGCTCCACCGCGCTCGGTGGCGCGCTCTCGATGAGCGTGCCCTCGTTCGTGGCCGCGATCTTCGACCAGTTGCACGCCGACGCCGAGGGGCGTGACGTGCAGACCGCCACCGGCAAGGACGCGCCGATCCTGGTGTTGCTGCAGCTCGCGGGCGGCAACGACGGGTTGAACACGCTCGTGCCGTTCACCGACGACGATTACCACCGCGCGCGTCCGAAGCTGAGGATCAAGGCCGACCAGATCCTGAAGCTCGACGACCGTTTCGGGCTGCATCCGTCCTTGGTCGGGCTCAAGCACCTCCATGATCTCGGCCAGGTCGGTATCGTGCACGCGGTGGGTTATCCGAACCCGAACCGCTCGCACTTCCGCAGCACCGACATCTGGATGACCGGGACCGACAGCGACCGGTATTCGACCCAAGGTTGGATCGGCCGCTATTTCGACAACGCGTGTCCCGGGGCGGACCCGACGGTGGGGATCGCCATCGGCGCCCGCTCGCCACTCGCGTTCGTCGCGAAGAAACCGACCGGCGTGGCGCTGGAGAACCCGGACGCCTACCGCTTCGTGGATGGCGAAGGCGGCGACATGGACGGGGGCGGGAAGTTCTACCGCGCGATGAACCGGGTGGATGCGACCGACTCCGGCGGGAGCGTGGGCATGATCGGCGGCGCCGCGGCGCACAGCGGGTCGCCGCTGGATTTCCTCGAACGCACCGCGCTCGACGCGCAGGTCAGCTCCGACCGGATCCGCGAGGTCGCGGCCAAGGCGAAGAACCGCGCCGCCTATCCCGCCTCGCGGCTGGCGACCGACCTCAAGCTGGTCGCCAAGCTCGTCGCCGGCGGCATGCCGACGCGCGTGTATCATGTGGGCCAAGGCGGCTACGACACGCATCAAGGCCAGTTGCCGGCGCACCAGCGTTTGCTGGGCGAGCTGGGCGATTCCCTGAAGGCGTTCCTCGCCGACCTGAAGGAGATGGGACAACTCGACCGGGTGTTGGTGCTGACGTTCAGCGAGTTCGGACGGCGCGTCTCCGAGAACGCCAGCGGCGGTACCGATCACGGCGCCGCGGCGCCTCTGTTCCTGCTCGGAGGCAAGGTGAAGGCGGGGCTGCGCGGCGAAGCGGCGTCCCTTGCGCCGCGAGATCTGGTCGATGGCGACATGAAGTTCCGCACCGATTTCCGGGCGGTCTACGCGGGCGTGCTGGAGAACTGGCTCAAGACGCCGAGCGCGCCGATCCTCGGCCGGCAGTTCACGCCGGTTCCTGTGGTCTGATCTGATCGGCGATTGCCGCCACGCTTTCTGTTTGATGGCGTTCTATGCTACCTTGGTTGGGTAGTCGCGGCTCCGGAACACCTCAGGCCGGTTGCATTCAGGTCCGCCGGGCGCGACAGGACACGAACCCATGACCGATCCAAGTCCACCACCCGACCCTACAGCTCGCAAAGCATCTGCCACGAAGGCCAAAGCGTTCGTGTTCCTCGGCGTCCTGGGGTGCGGAACCGTGGCGGGGCTGGCAGTCGGCAACGTCGCTTTGGGGGCATTGGCCGGGATGGCTCTCGGGGCTCTCTTCGGAACCGCTGTTGCGACCGCGATGTTGAAGAAAACGAATTGAGACTCCGACCACGGTCAACCCCATCAGCCGGACATCCGTCGTGATGGAAAGCTGCCGGTGGCCGGTGGGTGGCCTCCTCCACGGTCCGCGTCGTCTCGGATCGTGGATCCCATCGATCCACCACCGCAGCGGAGGTTGCCAGCGGCCGATCACGGCTGCGGGGCAGGGAATCGAGGCTCCCTCGCCAGCCGCGATACGAGTTGACAGCAATTCCTTCGCCCTCCGTCTTGGGACGGACACATGCGGTTTCTCGAACTCAAGGTCCCGCCCCTCGTCGTGACGCTTCTTGCGGCCGGAATGGCTTGGTATGCTGCGAGGATGACACCCGCCTTGGGGTTCGTTCTGCCGTACGGCGACGTCATTGCCGTTTCGTTCTTCGTGGCGGGGATCGGCGTCGCGGCGTCGGGTGCTGCGGAATTTCGCCAGGCGCGGACCACGCTGGACCCGCTGAGCCCCGAGAAGTCGTCCGCATTGGTCGTTTCAGGGGTCTATCGATGGACCCGCAACCCGATCTATGTGGGCATGCTGCTGACGCTGCTGTGTTGGGCGACCTACCTGGCCAACCTGATGTCCTTCGTGTTCCTTCCGGCATTCGTCATCTACATGGACCATTTCCAGATCGCGCCGGAAGAGAGGGCGCTGGCGTCCCGGTTCGGGCAGGAGTTCGCGGCCTATCGGTCCAAGGTCCGCCGCTGGATATGAAGAACGGCGAACGGTCGTTCCAGTTCGATGCGGGGATGTCGGTTCTCCAGTCGCTCGATCTCCCTTTCTTGCCGTCCGAGAAGTCGAAGCAACCTCAACTACCGGATGATCCCAAGTTTCGCCCTCGAGCGCCTTGGAACAGGTCACATCGCCCGGATCAAACGGGCAGCAACTCCGCGATGGGCTCGCCACCGGGAAGGATGGGAAACGGCCGGCCGGAGTGGTCCAGAAAACTCTGGGTGTGATCGATGCCCAGATGGCGATACACCGTCGCCCACAGGTCCTCGGGCGCCAGCGCGCGTTCGATGGGGGCCTCGCCCCGGGCGTCCGTGGCCCCGACGACCTGGCCCGTGCGCATCCCGCCGCCGCTCACCAGCATCGACATCGATCCGGGCCAATGGTCCCGGCCCGGCTGCGTCACCCCCGTCTGCGAACCGACGGTCGTGCTCAACCGCGGCGTGCGACCGAACTCACCGGTGACGACGAGCAACACCTTCTTGTCCAGACCCCGCGCATAGAGGTCCTCGATGAGGGCGGTGACCGCTTGGTCGTAGTAGGGGAAACGCCATCGGGCGTCGTCGAAGAGGTGGCAGTTCACCGCATGGGAATCCCAGTTATAGGTGCCGTATCGGGGCATGGTGCCGCCCGGATTCTCCATGACCACGGTCACGAAGCTCGTGCCCGCCTCCACCAATCGCCGCGCCATGATGGCGCGCTGGCCGAAGGCGTGGTTGCCGTAGCGCTCGCGCAGTTTCGCCGGCTCGCGGGACAGGTCGAAGGCGGCGCGGGCCTTGTCGGACATGAGGAGGTCCAATGCCTGCCGGTTGAACTGGTCCATGGTGTCCATGAGACCGCTCTTGTCCACGTCGCGGCGCAGGCGGTCCAGGCCGGCCAGCAGGTGGGCGCGGTCGTCGAGCCGCTCGGCCATGTCGGGCGTGAGGCCGAGGTTCTGCACCTTGAACGAAGGGGAGCTCGGATCGCCGGCGACGAAGAACGGCGTGGTGGCGCTGCCCAGATAGGCGCTTCCGAACGCGAACACATCGACTCCCTGCCGCCCCTCGTCGGTGGCCGCGACGTAGTTGGGCACGCCGGTCTTCACCTGCTCGCGCAGCTTGGAGACGACCGAGCCCACCATGGGATAATCGTTCACCGTGTCGACCGGCGACTTCGGTTTGTAGCCGGTGAGGAACCGCTTGTGGCCGCCGCCGTGGTCGGAGAACTCGTGGGAGACGGACCGGATGAGCGTGTACTTGTCGGCGCACTTGGCGTGCAACGGCAGCAACTCGCAGACCTCGATGCCGCGCACGTTGGTGCGGATGGGATTGAAGATGCCGCGATACTCCGACGGAGCATCGGGCTTCATGTCGTACGTCTCCATGTGCGGCGGTCCGCCTGGGAGCCACACGAGGATCACCGCCGTGTCCGGTGCCGACGGGCCGGCGCTACCGCCCAGCGCCCTCAACCGCAACAGATCGCTCAACCCGACACCACAGGCCGCGAGCGAGCCGATCTCCAAGAAGCTCCGCCGAGAAAGCGGGCCGCGGCACCGGGTTATCTTGCCAGGAGTGGGCATCGGATCACGGACAGGGGGCTGATATCCGGCGATAGTCCCGGGGACTGCGGCGGAGTCAAGGACCTTGGGCAGGGCTCGAAGAGTCGCCTTGGCGATGGGCAGGAGGTGGTGCCACTTGATCGGCGACCTTCGATGCCAGCGGTGTGCCATCTGCTCATTGGAACCGGTGGATCCGATGAATCTGGAAAGAAGGAAAGCAGGAGCGTTGCCGGTCCTTGCCTGTTTTCCTGCTTTCCAGATCCTTCCTCAGGCCCGTGTTTTCACCAGAGCCCGCGCGACTCTGCCCTGGCTACCTCGTCCGCCACTTCCGATAGCGCCCGGCCGATGTGCGATCGGGCGACGAAACCGTCGTTTGACTCGCGTCCCGGTGCCGTCACGCTAAAGGGCACACGATGCCGCTGCTCGAGATCACCGACCTGAGGAAGGCCTTCACCGCCCCGGACGGCACGGCCCACGAGGTCGTCCGGGTCCCGCGGTTCGAGCTGGAGGCGCGCGCGCAGGTCGCCCTCAGCGGCCCGAGCGGCACGGGCAAGACGACCTTCCTCCACCTCATCGCCGGGATCCTCGCGCCGGACTCCGGCAAGCTCGTGCTCGACGGCGTGGAGATGTCCGCGCTCGCCGAACCGGCCCGCGACCGGCTCCGCGCGACCTCGATCGGCTACATCTTCCAGACCTTCAACCTGCTCCAGGGCTTCACCGCGCTGGAGAACGTGCTGCTCGGTATGTCGTTCGGTCCCGGCGCCGACCGTTCCCGCGCCGAGGCATTGCTCCGCCGGGTCGGGCTCGGCGACCGCCTCGACCATTTCCCGCGGCAGCTCTCCACCGGGCAGCAACAGCGCATCGCCGTGGCCCGTGCCCTCGCGAACCGCCCCAAGCTCGTGCTCGCCGACGAGCCGACCGGCAACCTCGACGCCGCGAACGCCCGCGAGGCGCTCGCCCTGATCCGCGGCGCGTGCGCCGAGGACGGCGCGGCGTTGCTGCTCGTCAGCCATGACCCTGGCGTGCTCGCGAGCTTCGACCGCCACGCCTCGCTCGCCGAGATCAACCACGCCTCCCGCCCCCCGTCGGCATGACCCTCTGGCTCCTCGTCCGCCGCAGCCTGCGGCAGCATCTGCTCTCGACCATCGTCACCGCGCTGGCGATCGCGCTCGCCGGTGGGCTGCTCATGTCCGTCTGGGCGGTGAAACGCCAGGCGCACGACACCTTCACCGGACAGACCGGCGGTTGGGACGCCGTGCTCGGCGCGCGCGGATCGAAGCTCCAGCTCGTCCTCAACGCCGTCTTCCACCTGGAGGTGTCGCCCGGGAACGTGCCGTGGGCCGATCACCTCGACATCGCGTCGAACCGCGCCGTCGCGCTCGCCGTGCCGTTGGCCGTGGGCGACAACTACCGCGGATACCGGCTGGTGGGCACGACGACGAACTACTTCACGCAGTCCGAATATGCGCCGGGCAAGAAGTTCGCGGTGGTGGCGGGTGGAAGGTGTTTCGAGGACGGCTACCGCGAAGCCTTGCTCGG
The DNA here is from genome assembly GCA_947454005.1 of Verrucomicrobiota bacterium. GTDB lineage: Bacteria > Verrucomicrobiota > Verrucomicrobiia > Limisphaerales > UBA9464 > CAIVQB01. The sequence goes on along the minus strand of CANGMH010000085.1, from coordinate 3,525 downwards.
CAGTTTCGCCGCCCAACGCCTCGGCCTGAAGGTCGGCGACGAGTTCCATCCCTATCACGGGCTCAATTTCGATCCGAACGCGCAGCACCAGGAGACCTACGTCGTCGTCGGCATCCTCGAACCGTCGAACACGCCCGCGGACCGCGTGGTCTGGATCCCGCTCGCCGGTCTCCAGAACATGAGCGGCCACGATCCGACCACGGCGGCGGATGTCAGCGCCGTGCTGGTGAAGCTGCGTTCGCCGATCGCGGGCAAGACGCTGGAGCTGCTCTACAACCGACAGGGGAACCGGCTCACCTTCGCGTGGCCCATCGCCGAGCAGGTGGCCTATCTCTTCGACCGGTTCGGCTGGTTCGACCAGGTCCTGACGCTCGTCGCGTGGTTGGTCGCGCTCGTCGCCACCGGATCCGTGCTCGCGAGCATCTACAACTCGATGAGCGCCCGCCGGCGCGACCTGGCCATCCTCCGCGCCCTCGGTGCCCGGCGATCCACGGTCTTCGGTGCCATCGTGCTGGAGGCCGCCGCGATCGCCGTGCTCGGCATGGCCGTCAGCTACGTCTTCTATTTCTCGGTCGTCGCCGTCGTGGCCGCGGTGATCCGCGCGCAGACCGGCGTGGTGCTCGATCCGCTCGCTTGGGATGCGGTGCTGCTCTGGGCGCCGGCGGCGATGGTCGCGCTCAGCGCGGCGGCTGGGATCGTCCCGGCGATCAAGGCCTACGGCACCAACGTGGCCGAAGGGCTCTCGCCGGAATCTTGAGCCGGGACCATTGAATCCTCGGGCGAATCTGCTACGTCCAATCCACGCATGAACACCGGTCTTCGCCCCGTCGCCTCCGCTCTCGCCGCCGTCATGGCGGTCCTGGTGGCCGGCTGCGGTGGAGAACCCAAGAACGACCATGCCGCGGGCCCGGGCCACGGCCACAGCCATCAGCCCAAATACGGCGGCACGCTGGTCGAACTGGGCGAGCATCAGGGCAACCTGGAATTCGTCCGCGACGCGTCCGCCGGACGGCTCACGGCCTACGTGCTGGACGCCCATGCCGAGAACTTCGTCCGCGTGCCGCTGGCCTCGTTCACGCTGGTGGCGACGAACGCCGGCAAAGCGGAGACGCTCGTGTTCCAGCCCGTCGCCAACACGGCCACCGGGGAAAAGCCGGGCGACACCTCGCAGTTCGAGGCGTCCGCCGGTTGGCTCAAGACCGCTCCGGTCTTCGATGCCGTGCTGCCGCAGATCACCGTCCGCGGGACCACGTTCAAGGACGTCCGCTTCAACTTCCCCAAAGGCAACGAATGAAAACCCGCACGACCCTGCCCGCGAAAACTTCCGCTCTCATCGCCGCGGCGACCCTGTCGGCGACTCTTTGCGCCCTGCTGTCGCCCACCGCGACGGCCGCCGAGAAGGCTCCGCGCGGCGCGCCGATCCAGCCGCTCGCCCCAGGCGCGGCGGCGTCCAAGCCTTCCGTCGCACCCAAGGCGGCGGAGACCGACGGCGAGTTCGCCGTGGTCGGCTTCGACAAGCTGAGCACCTTCAAGTACGACGTGCCCGACGATGTCGTCACCAACGCGCCCGCGGCCGTCCTCAAGGACCCCGACCAGCAGATCCCGGCGGCCGTGAAGGCCTACAACGGCAAGCGTGTGTCGCTGAAGGGTTTCATGCTGCCGCTCAAGGTCGAGGGCGGGCTGGTCACCGAGCTCCTGATCATGCGCGACCAGTCGATGTGCTGCTACGGCGCGGTCCCGAAGATCAACGAGTGGGTCTCGGTGAAGATGACCAGCAAAGGCGTGAAACCGGTGATGGACCAAGCGGTGACGCTCAGCGGCACGCTCAAGGTCGGGGCCATCCGCGAGAACGGCTATCTCGTCGGCATCTACCAGATGGATGGGGAGAAGATCAACGCTCCCGGGTTGTGAACGCGGGCGTCCGCACGGGGTCGCGCTCCCCGGGGCGTTTTCCTGAACGCGGTCTTTGATCGAGCGATCGGGACGGTGCGTGGTCAGATGCGGGGAGATCGATGAATCTGACCCGACGCCAGTTCTTCCGCCGCGCACTTTGGACCGCTTCCGCGGGATGCGTCGGCTCGGTGGTCGCCTTGGAGCCGCGATGGCTCAAGGTCCGTAAGGTCCGTCTCGGGACCGGTCCGGTCCGCCACCGGTTCGCGCAGATCACCGACATCCATTACCGGGGCGACGCGGCCTACCTCCGCGAGGTCGTCGCCCAGGTCGACGCCTTGGCCCCGGATTTCGTGTGTTTCACCGGCGACCTGATCGAGGAGGCCAGGTTCGTCGCGCCGGCTTTGGAGATCTTGGGAGGAATCCGCTCGCCGCTCTACGGCATCCCTGGAAACCACGACCACTGGAGCCGCGCCGATTTCGGGCCGATCCGGACCGCGTTCGCGGCGACCGGCGGGGCTTGGTTGCAGGACCAGCAGATGCTCATCCGCGGCGGCGCCGTGAACCTCATGGGTGTCGACCGTCTTCCCGCGCAGCTCGGGACCGATCCGTCGCGATTCAACTTGTTGATGGTCCACTATCCGGAGTGGGCGGACCGGCTCGGGGACCTGCGCTGCGACCTGGCCATCGCCGGCCATTCCCACGGCGGACAGGTTCGGATCCCGTTCGGAGGCGCGTTGATCACCCCGCACAACACGGGACGCTACCAGATGGGGCTCTACGACGCACCGGTCGGTCCGCTCTACGTGAACCCCGGCATCGGCACGGTCCACATCGACGTGCGGTTCAACTGCCGCCCCGAGATCACCTTCTTCGAGGTCTGACGCATCGGCCTGCGGCCGGTGAGCGTTCTGCGGCGGTCAGGCCGGCACGGTGTCCTCTGTTTCCGGGGTCCCGGCAGGGATCGGATCCACGATGAGGGCCACGCAGCCGTTCGGCGACACCAGCGCTGCGTGATGTGTTCCCGGTCCGGCATGAAGGTAATCTCCCGCCTGGAGCGTGCGGCCTTCGGTGACCAGGTCACCGGACAGGACCATCAGGTCCTCGGATCCGCCGTGGTCGTGCGCCGGGAAGGAGGCCCCCGGAGCCAGGTCCGCCAGGATCGTCCGGTGGCCGAGGTCTTTGCTGACGGAGAGCAGCTTCACCCGCAGCCCGGGGACCGGCGTCGGTTGCCATTCGCCTTCGTCGCGGAAGCGGAAGAGGAATCCTTCGCTGCTGCCTGCGGTCCCGCCGGGCATGGCCTGGGGCGTGCAGGCGATCTTCGCGAGAACCGCCGCGCGGACCGATGCGCTCGGGGACGACGTCGCGGGCTGACCGATGGCGACTGCGGCCGCGGCATCCCGGAAGGACGCCAGTTCGGCGCGGAGATCCGCGTCATCGGCGGCGAGCGCCTCGATGCGCGCGGCTTCCGCCGCGGTCGATGCCCCGACGGCGTGGGCCGACGCGAGCTCTTGGAGTTCGGTGCATCTCATAGGTTTCCTTCCAGGACATCTCTCAGCGCGATCATGCCGCGCCGGATCCTCGCCTTCACCGTGCCGAGCGGCACGTCGAGCTTTTCCGCGATCTCCGCCTGTG